>CAZNRQ010000247.1:0-5424 GCA_964574845.1 uncultured Bacteroidales bacterium | reverse complement strand
TTTCAGCAGCTCATCCCTGAACTGTATTTTGATTCGTTGCGTGAGGCATCGCAGTATCTGAAAGCGGACGAACAAAGCATCATGATTGATCTTTATTGCGGGATAGGCTATAGTTTGAGAGAGTGGAAGAAAACGGGTGCCTTATGCGCCGGTGCTGAGCTTAGTGGAGAGGCAGTAGATTGTTGTCGTATCAATGTTCCCGATTCATTGATCTATAGGGGCAAATGTCATCACCGCATACCGCAGTTGGATCAATTTATTGAAGAGCATACGGGCAAAGAGAAGCTGCTCTATGTAAATCCGCCGCGTACCGGACTGGAGCCAGAGGTATTAAAATGGATAGTTGCCGATTACCGGCCAAAGCGTATAGCATATCTATCGTGTTCGGCAGGGACATTGTCTCGCGATCTGGAGTATCTAAGTCAAAATGGCTACAAGGTGGAAAAGATACTTCCTTACGACTTCTTTCCCCAGACCATACATGTGGAATGTTTGGTCCTTATTAGCAAAATATAGGGTTTGTTATAGAAAAAAATGTACTTTTGTCCTCCTAATTTTGGAGAGATGGGCCCATAGGGCGCCCTACGGGCCAGAGCGGTCTAGAATTTTCTATAGCTTTCCCATGGTATTTTATGCTTACATATTGAAAAGTTTGAAAGATGGTAGGTATTATTATGGTCATACTTCGGACCTAATTAATAGATTAGAAATGCACAATGCAGGTAAGGTTAAATCAACCAAAAGCAGACGACCATTCATTCTTCATTATTTTGAAGAACTTCCGACAAAAGCAGATGCAACAAGGCGGGAGTATTACTTTAAAACCATTGATGGTTACAATTATTTAAAAAGCAAAGGCATAATTTGATTTCAAATTTTTGTGTACTTTTGCATCCCTTTAAAAGGAGAGATGGCAGAGCGGTCGAATGCGGCGGTCTCGAAAACCGTTGTTCGTTGTAAAATGAACCGGGGGTTCGAATCCCCCTCTCTCCGCCAAAGAAAACAAAAGTGCCCCGACAGGGGCATTTTTTGTTAGATAAATTTTGCCAAACTTGTTTGAGCAAAATTTATCTGGCAAAAAAGGTAAATTCCGCAGGAATTTGCCCTTTTGTTTTCTTTGAAGCTACCCCCCAAAAGGGATCACGAGCGCAGCGAGTAATCCCCAATATATTCCAAACTTGTTTGAGCAAAATTTATCTGGCAAAAAAGGTAAATTCCGCAGGAATTTCCCTTAGCTTTTTTATCAGATTCTGGTATGATAAAAGAGCGGAGTTATTGGTTTCAATAAACTCCGCTCTGTATCAATAACTCTTGAAAATGCCTTATTTGATCTTAAACCTTACCCCGGCATAGATCAATCTTCCTGTTACCGGTCCCCAAGTCATAGAAGTATCGAAATGGGTATGATAAGGCAAAAAGGCCTCGGTGATGGGGTCTTTTTGTTTAAAGTTCAGCAGGTTTTCCACTCCCAGGTAACAATCTATCTCATGCTTGAATTTTTTGGTGATCTGTGCATTGAGGATGGTATAGACGGGTGAAAATGCATAATCTCTTCTGACAATACCAGGCATCTTGCTTTGATCTCCGATACGGGCCGGGCCGTTTAACTGAGTAGTGAAGTCGAATTTCCATTTGTCAAAGCGCGTGGCATAACTTAAGGTGATCAAACCTTTGTATTTTGAAGTAAGAGCACGCTGTTGAAGCTTCCCTTCCGATGTCTGCCAGGCATCATTGACCCTGAATGCGGCCAGTATATTGAATCTCTTTATGGGTTCGAAGGTAAACTGTATCTGGTAGCTGTTGGCAAAGGATTTTCCGGCACTATCTTTCAGGTTATAGAAATCAGCTATGGCAGGATCTCTGTCGAGGTCGACAACCACCTGATTGATAAAATCGGTACGATACACATCTATGTCGATTTCGGCTTTGCGTGTAGCTATTTTAAATTCCTTCACCAGATTCAATCCATAATTAAGGGCTTGTTCCTGTGCTAAAGGGCCTTCAATTTTAATGATTTTCTGGCTGGCCAATATCGACATGTTTTCAGAAATGATGTTGGCCGAGCGATAACCCAACCCTGCCGATCCTCTTAAAGTAAGGCCCTTGGCAATTTGTACTTTCAGGTTGGTTCGGGGCGTAAAGAACAATCCGTAACGGCTGCTGTAATCGGCGCGGAGACCAATAATAAATGAAAATACATCGGCATTGGTGAGTGTATATTCGAAAAAGGCACCTCCCACAGCTTCCGAGCGGTTGAGGTTATAGATTACAGGGTATAAATTGGTGGTAGGCGATAAAGTAACCACATCGTGCATACTAACGGGACTTCCTGCCGGTAGCGTCTGGTAGATATAAGTGAACTGGATCTGCTGATAATTTTCTATATAATCATCATACAGAAAACTTACTCCTGTCGAAAACTTATGATTGGTATTTCCGAAAATCGATTGATAGATCAGGTTGCCATAAAGGCTTTTTTCAATACCCATGTAATGATTCACCCCATAATAGCCCTTTTGGTCGTGATAAATGCCAGAAAGTATCAGACCGACGCTTTTATAAGGCTTGCCTTTAAACATAAATCCGTTTTTCCAGAAGGCTTCGGCTCGGCTTGTTTTCATTCCAAAACCGTAGGGTAGGGTCATGTTGTTGATCTTTGCCGTATCGAGTACGAAATCCTTTTTGTTGAAGTCAGTGGTGCCACCGCTGCGGTCCTCATACATATATTTGATTCCGAAGCGGGATACAAAATGATTGGGATTGATATAATCCCAACGATTAAACACATTGATGGTAGTCAATTTTGGAATATCGAGAAAATTGTCGGTTTTTTTCCAATGGATCTGATTGCCCTCGCTGTCTTTGAGCAGACTCATGTCAGCGGTATTCACGGCATTAATGGTCGTGGAATCTATTTTATTGATGTCCTTGTTGAACCAATCGCCGTGAATCATCAGCATGGTACTTAATTTTTCGGTGAAGCTGTGAGCTAAATTCAAATTGGCTTCGAGACGGGTTTTGTCGTTGCCGTAAATATTCACGAACAGTTTCTCGGAGTTGGCAGGTTTCTTATATTCGATGTTGATCTGCCCGGTAACCGATTCGTAGCCGTTAATCACAGAAGAAGTCCCTTTGGAAATCTGAATAGACTGCATCCACGAACCGGGAATATAGTTCAAACCATAAGAGGAAGCCAGTCCGCGTATCAGTGGAATATTCTCAGTCTGTATCTGGCTGTAAATTCCCGACAAACCCAGCAATTGAATTTGTTTGGCTCCTGTGATGGCATCGCTGTAAGACACATCCACCGAAGCATTGGTCTCGAAACTTTCCGAAAGGTTGCAGCAGGCCGCCTTATACAGTTCGGTGGTGGTAACAATCTGGGTTTTGCGGGGGTCGATCTTCGAAATATAGCTTCCGTCCTGTTTGTCATTTATCTCTACTTGCGAAAGCTGCACATTGCTGTGAGTCATTTCGTGTGTGATCTTATTGTCATCGCTCATTATGCTAACAGTATCTGTTTTGCATCCCAGCATGGCAAAGATGAGTCTGAAATCGCTGATATTATTTTTTGATAATTTGAATTTTCCGTTGGCATCGGTGGAAGTTGCCTGGGAGGTGCCCAGCCAATAAACTGTAACTCCCGGTAGGGGATTCTTGTCTTTACTGTCGTAAACCACACCGGTAATGGATTGCGAATAAGCTGTCGCCATATTCAACAGGAGTAGAATAGCTGCGATCAATAATTTGTTTTTCATGTAAATTGCCTTATTTAGTTATTAGATGTTAGCAAATCCTAAAAAGGATGTGCGAAAAAATAAAATGAGTAAATAATTGGTAAAACCCTTTAAAGTTTGAAAACTTCAGGGTTATTAAGGCAATGCGATCTTGATGTTGTGAATGAAGTGGAGCAGAGTGGTTCCAAAAAATGATAGAGGCGGCGATTCATAATCCGCGAAAGCGCTGTTCTGCGGAGTATCAATAGCACTAAGGTGCATGATGGCTGCCACCGGAAGATCAAAAATGATTTTTATGAAATTAAAACCACTGAAGGTGTAGATATAGGTGGCTACTATTTTGGCATATTGAAAAACATTGTGACAACAGGGAATTTCCTGTACGGAATTGGTGTTTTTAGATACCGGAGGGGGTGTCATAGAACAACAGGAACCGCTGTTTCCGAATAATTCAGGAAAAACAGCCACCTTGGTGGTGCCTGCCATCCTACAGGAATGTTTTTTGATAGAAATACCGGTAGTGCTGATAACAAAAGCTATCAAACAAATTATGGCTACCGATTTCTTCAAAAAGATCATTCTGCTCAATTGAGGTACAAAGGTACTTAAATCCTTTGGATTTTTTTCAACTTTTTACTTACTGCGTAAAAACAAAAACCCGATCACTTTGTGACCGGGTTTCAGGGAGCGGTAAATGGGACTCGAACCCACGACCCTCAGCTTGGGAAGCTAATGCTCTACCGACTGAGCTACTACCGCGCGAGTGATTTTCTTTTGCAAAAATATCAATTTATTCGTCTGAAAACTGAAAACCCTAAAATTAAACACCAGGCAATGAAGGTTGGAAAATAGGACTCTGATCACATTGATGCTCGCCCTGTTGCGGTTTCATTCCTTCGATGACCGCAAACTTTCCTACTTTTGCAAAATAAAGATTCCGCTTTGCAACTACCTTCACATAAAGAAATCTGGAGCCTGACATTTCCCATCATACTGAGCATGATGGCCGAGAATATTATCAATATTACTGATACTGTTTTTCTGGCCAGAGTAGGGGAAGGCGAATTGGGAGCTTCGGCCATTGGAGGAACATTTTATGTGATACTGTTTATCATCGGACTGGGATTCAGCATTGGCACGCAGATTATCATCTCGCGCAGGCTGGGCGAAGGCAAACCCCGCGAAGTGGGAAGTGTGTTCGAGATAAGCATCTTTTTTTTGTTGGTAGTGGCATTGTTGCTTTTTATTACGGTTCAATTGTTTTTCGCGCCCGTATTCAGCCACATTTTGTCTTCGGCCGAAGTGTTCGACAAAACGGCCATTTATGTCAAATACAGGGTGTGGGGTATATTTTTTACCTTTATAGGCTGTGCATTCAGGGCATTTTACACGGGTATATTCAAAACGAAATTCCTCCTGATCAATTCCATTATACTCGCAACTGTCAATATCTTTTTTGCCTGGGTGCTCATTTTTGGTAATCTGGGTTTCCCCAAATTAGGGATTGAGGGAGCAGCCATTGCAACCGTCATTGCCGAATTTACCTCGGTTTTGTTCTATGTTTTTGCAACGGTGAAATTTGTCGATCTGAAAAAGTACAACCTGTTTCAGCGAAAGACCTACGACTTCAGCATTGTATTCACTATAATGGATGTTTCGGGTTTCATCATTTTGCAGAATATCATTT
>CAZNRQ010000246.1:0-5432 GCA_964574845.1 uncultured Bacteroidales bacterium | reverse complement strand
GCCATGTGGCTGAACTTACCGGCCATATGGCTCAGTTTTCCAGCCTAAGGGCCAAATAAATGAAAAATTGGAACAACATTGTAAATTCTATTGTAATACTATTTTTCTTCAAACTTTAAAAGAACGAGCTTGCTTTTGCATACATATAGATTAGCAATCACTATGCCAAAGCGTATGTACCTTTAAATGTGAATAGTATAAATTTATCAAAATTAAATGTGTCCTTTTCGGTTGTCCTGTTTCGGACACAGTGTCCCGTTTCGGACAATTTTGAACGTATGCTCCTCAGAGTATACCTTGTAAGGCTAAAACATCTGCTAATCCTGCTTTTTCCTATAGAAAAGTTTGCGGGATATGCCCATATGCTTTGCGGCCCTGGTTTTGTTTCCATCGGCATCCTGAAGAAAGACAGCCTCAATTTCTCCGACAAAGTCAGGAAAGTAGAAAATACAGGAATCATCCTGGGTAGGTTGATTATTTTTAAGCAACTGTTGTTGTTTCAGATACTGCTGCAATCGTTTTACAAATGTTTCTCTCAGATTTTGCTCGGTAAGCGGTACATCATTTTCATCGGTACAGGGCTTTGGGTCGCTTCTACAGAAATGCGAGGCCAGGAGCACAACCTTATTGTTGCGTGACATACAACCGTAAGCGGCAATCAGCATGTTTCGCAGTTCACGCACATTGCCTTTCAAATCGCCGGCAGCCATCAGCTTATATGCCTCATTATCTATAATGGGTTTGATGCCTTTTCCCGATTCCAGACAAATATCCCGGTACAGCATGTCTGCGATCAAAGGAATATCTTCCCTTCGTTCGCGAAGAGGCGGTATATGCAATTGGTAACATTGCAAACGCATCAGCAGGTCGTATCTGAATAGACCCTGCTGGCACATCAGGTCCAGGTCGGCATTGGTCGCAAATATCAACAGGGGGTTCACCTCTATTTCAATATCCATACCCAGTGGCTTCACTTTGTGATCATCAAGCACATGCAGCAAGCGGGATTGTATATCCAGGCTGATGTTACCAATCTCGTTCACAAACAGAGCGCCATCCATTGCGGTTCTGAAACATCCCAGACGTTCATAATCCCCGTTGGTGTAAGAATTCTTGCGGTGACCGAACAATTCGCTTTTAACATGATCATTATCGAAATCACCACAGTTGATATGCACAAAATTATTTTTGTTTTTTACATTTACCGAAGTGGAATGCAGAATTTTGGCGGTCAGGTCCTTGCCCACGCCGGTCTCGCCTGTAATCAGTATGCATTTGGCTCCTTTTTCGTTGGCTATCCACAGCAACTGTTCCCTCACTTGCTGTGCCTGTGGGCTCACTCCTTTAAAGTCGGACACAACCCATTGGTCCGGGCCTTTGTCGGAAGGAAGTTGAAATTGGTTTTTATCGTTTGCAGGCTTTGCCATGGCGCACAAAAAATAAAGAGTGTAGGTTTTTTTAGGTTTTACACAATATCATATAGCCATATAACGTAATTTGGACAAAAAAAATTGGGTAGTATATGGAATTTTTTTAAAAAAAATATTTGTTGGGCTGGAACGATATGATTTTTTGAGTAGATTTGTGGGGGAATGGTATATTCTTAAGCCGTCGAAAATAGAGATAAGAACATAGAGAAAGGGATATTGATGCAGTGGAAGTGGCGATTTTAGAAAGTGAAATAATTAAGTTATAGGAAAAACAATAGTACTATGAATATTAAAACCTTACAAATGAAAAACACTAAACTTATTTTTATTAAGTTCTTTTTTTTATTTCTTTTATTATTTTCTTTTGGTAGTAATGCTCAATCAACATATTTTGAACATTTGCAAGGTCCAAATGGAGGGAGAGTTCGATGCATTGCCATTAATAATAATGGAGATATTTATGCCGGTCTGGATTTTGGACAAGGATTATATCGGTCGACCGATAACGCATCGACTTGGTCTTATGTTGGTGATGTCGGGGATAATTCCATTGTTGACATAAAAATTAAACCCAATGGCGAAATTTTTGTTGCAACCACATACAAATTATATCACTCTACTGATAATGGAAATTCATGGCAATATTTATCAACTGCTCAACAATACAACAACAGCCTTGCCATCAATTACAACAATAATAAAATTTATCTTTCATCAGTTTCATTGGAGTATTCATTAAATAATGGTTCGACTTTAATACATACCTCAATGCCTGCTTCAAACGAAATTGCAATTAATAGTAATGGGGTTGTCTTTACAAGTTCAAATAGTGGAGCTGGGGTTTACAAAACCTCAAATGATGGCAGTACATATAGTATTTGTCCGGTTAATAGTTATGTTGTATCGTTAGTAATTGATTCATCTGATATTATTTATGCAGGAGCTTATTGGCCTTTCGGAGGAATTTATAAATCCACGGATAATGGGAGTACATGGGTTCAAATTGACAGTGGGTTTATTAATAACAAAATCGTTGACCTTACACTTAATAGTCAAGGAGATTTATATGCTCTAACTGAATCAAATAATTTCTATGTTCGCTATCATAACTCAACCAACTGGACTCCGATTAGTCATAGCGTGCCTGGAGCAAGAACCATTTTTTATGATAAAATACATGACCAAATATTGGTCGGTTCTTATGGAGATGGAGTTTATGCTGCGAACGATTCTGCATTAACTTGGACAAAAAAAAGTTATGGGATGACCGGTTTATTTATCAATGACATGTTTTTTACTTCAAACAACACTCTGTATGTTATTGCGGATAATGGTTCTTACAAATCATCTGATTTAGGAAATACCTGGACTGAGCTAAATTTGCCTTTCATGTCCTACACATCAGCCACAGAAGATAATAATGGGAATATATTTATTTTATCAGAAAAAAATGGTGTTTTCAAATCAACAGATAATGGTAATACGTGGGCTCAAAATGATACAGGTTTTTTACACACACAATGTTTTGATATTCTGGCTGATGCAAATAATTCCATTTATTTAACTGATGTAAATTATGGGGTTTATAAATCTACTGATGAAGGGTCTCACTGGCTAAATATTTGTTCGGGTTTTTCAGATTCCAGCATATACAGCCTTTGTCTCACTCATTATAATACTTTACTTGCTGGCGCATTTATGAGTATGCCTAGCGTTTATCGTTCAACAGATGGAGGCAGCATCTGGACGCCTGACATTACACCAAATATTGGCACTGGTTATGCCATTACTGATTTTTTAGCGTTGAACGACAGCACTATTTTAGCTATTAATGATAATTATAGCTATTATATTTCGAATGATGACGGACAATTCTGGTCAACAGTAAATACCGATGATAATTTGAATGATATTATTGCTGATAAAAATGGCATTTTATACGGAGCTAGAGATGAAGCCATATTATTTTCAAGTGATACTGGTGTAAACTGGCTACCTTATTCTTCACCTATATTTGCAGATAAGTTGGCAATTGATTCTTCAGGAATTATCTTTGCAGGAGGAATAAGGGGGGTATATAGGAGTACTGATTCCGTTTTTTATAGTACTAACTTTTTTAAAAATGGGTTATTCAATTTTCTGGTTTTCCCAAATCCGGCTTTGAATCAAATAACGCTGGATATTCAGCAGCAAACAGTTCCGAAAAATATTGGTGTTGAAATCACTAACATACAGGGACAGTTAATAAAAAAACTAATCAATTACGAAAACAAAACAACAATTGACATCTCATCATTTCCTAGCGGGATTTATGTGTTTAAAGTTAAGACTGCAAAAGGTATAATGGTAACTAAATTTATAAAACTATAAATTCTGTCTTTCCCCAGTTCGGATGCGGGCTCCCAGCCTCAGTCGTACTATTAAACAAGGCTATTTTTCAAACTAGAACAACCCTCTGTAAAAAGCCACAATGAAAAAAAACCTACTCCTGTTAGCCTTACTGTGCCTCTGTGCAGGTTTATCAGCCCAGCGCTTCCCCCTGGACGATACAGTAGTAGTGTTTAAACTAAAAATATTAACCCCGAATGGGGAGGTAATCAAATACGTACCTTATCATACAGCGCAAATACTCAGATGGACCGACAAGCAATATATAGCTCACATGGCTGTTATCAGGGAGATACATGCCCCCTATCTGCTACTCGATACAACTAAGGTTGAGCCTTCTGATATCGATGCACTGGTGATGACGCATTTGCCCATTTCCAGCCTGTATGCAACCCTAAAAACCCGGCGCGTTGTTTCCGATAGCACAGGCAAGTTTAACATCATGAGCTATTACGACTTTAAGAATCTTATCAGAGCAAATTCCTATCCCTTCTTTTCGCATAGCCCCACTCCATATTTTAAAAACACCACTAACGAAAAATTTGTGGCGAAACTTGAAAAGAAAAGGCAAAGACGAATTCAGCATTACGCTGCACTCGACACCTGCCCTCTGCGTTATGGCATTAAGACCAATCTGGTGAGGGACCTTATCAACGAGATCAATCTGATTATCGAACTGCCTGTCAAACGCAGTTTCTGTATCGATGTGGGCGGCGGTGTTTTATACACAATACCTGATGCCGGATCGGGAGGCTACGACAGGGCATTTGCCCAATTTCCCGTTTTAAAAGCTAAAGATCAATATTGGTTCGATCATTCTTATTATAACCGCAAAGGATTTGGCATAGAAGTGACACCCAAATTCTATTTATTGAAAAAGAAGACCCTATTTATTGGTCCGCAACTTTGCTTTAATTACTATCACTATCAGGACAAATGGGTCTTTAATCATGATGATGGAAGCGATTATTATTACCATGCCATTTTCGATTTTCAAAGCGAAAAAAGCGCATCAGTTCAACTCAATGCCATGTTTGGGGTGCAAACGCCCCCAATAAAAATTTTCTTATTCGATGCTTTTGTATCTTTTGGAGTTATGTATCGCGGCGGAACCGTCAGCCGGACCATTGAAAAAACCGTTTTTACCCATTATGGTACCCATACTGTCAATTATGATCCGCCTAAAACCTTCCAGGGAGGGGGTTTTTCCTTGTCGGGACAAATAGGATTAAGATTGGGTTTAAGGTTCGGAAAGGCAAAACTTTTTAAATAAGAAAATCATACCCTAATCCCGTTAGGGATTCAATATCGGTAGCCAATTTGTTCAACAGATGTTTCGTCCCCTAAGGGACGAGATGGTGGTTAACGTGGTTTTTTTCTACCAACATTTTGTGCCTACGGCACTATGGTCTCCATTCAACCCCTTTTAGATCAGGTTTCAGGGTGAATAAAACAGTAATTTGAAACCTATTCCTCCCAAAATCATTAATTTTGACTCCGCTGTACGGCTTATGCCTTTCCGTTATTAAATAGAAATCACTTTGACAAAAGCATGAAATACCTCCCCTCCTACATAAAACAACTGGGCAAAGTTGCCTTGCTGTTGCTGGCTTT
>CAZNRQ010000245.1:0-5451 GCA_964574845.1 uncultured Bacteroidales bacterium | reverse complement strand
GGGGTTATGTGGCCAATACTCCCAATCTGAATTGCTTTGAGCGTGATAATGAAAAAAACCTGAAACTCTCCCTCTTCCTGAATCATTTCGAAGTTCAGTCCAACTTTGCGCTTGCCAAACACTGGGGAATGTCAGCCTGCCTCAATGGGGGCTTCCGGGGGCAATATGGTGGCGAACTGGCTGGTATTTACTACAAACGATTCAACGACAACAACTATTTCGAAACGCAAGTGGGTTATGGTTACAATAAAAATCAAACAAATGTAGAGGCAGCATGGAGCTTTATGGCCGGCGAAACAGGCACCTGGTATTATCGTAATACCGACGTCCGCTACCATAAAATCTTTGTACAGCCGACTTATGCAATCAGAGATCAAAATAAAGTAGTACTGTTGGGACTTAAAATAAGCGCCAATTATTTCGACAAGTATTATTATCGTTGTAGTATTACCGATCAGGAGGATTATAAAAATTCATCCACAATCGTTCAGAGCGACTTCCGCTATCGTTGGTGCATGACTTTCGAGCCCTCTATGAAGATATTGTTCAATAAATTCTTCTATCTGCAGTTTTCGGGTCTTATTTCAACCAGTGCGGAGGATACTCAAAAAATGTTCGAGGTTCGTGATCACAAAGATGGTTTGATTTCAAGTGAGGTCTTAGGCAATGTTGGCAATCCACAGCATTTAGGATTTCTGGCCACTATTGGTTTTGAGATAAAAATGGGGAAGAAAAAGGATAAAGTAAAAGATGAAAAGAATAAGTAGCCACAAAGACTCTAAGGCTCAAAGATACACGAAGTATTTTTTGTGTTTCTTGGTGTCTTGGTGCTCCGTAGGAGTCCTATGGACCTTAGTGGCTAAAAACTATGAAAATAAAATTTGCATTTGATTAATTTGTGTGGCATCAACCAAAGCATTTGAATCATAATTACGTTATATCAATACAGTGTTAAACAAAATCCTGTTGATATGAATAAACTATTCTGCAATTTCATTCTGCTGTCCCTTCTATTTTCTTTTTCATCATTGCAGGCGCAGGACAGCATTCCTTTGAAGAAATGGCAAACTAAGAAGTTTGAGGTCGGTATGACCGTTTCAGCCTTTTTTCCACCACCTGTATACGGAGAAGGCATAATTGATCATAAAAGCAAGCTGTCCTTTGGTGGCGATTTGTTTGTGAATTATCATTTCACCAAACATCTGGGAATTACCTGGGGATTGGGAATTTCCGTTTATAAGAAGTCTTTCGAATTTGTTGATGATTACGTTCATAATAACCCGGATACCGTATATTTTTCATTTAAACCGAATGCGGTCTTTCTCAGAGCCCCGGTAAATTTCCTATGGGATATTAACCCCAAAGGAAAATTAAAATGTTTTGTAAATACGGGTCTTGCCCCTCTATGGCACCAAACAGATGGTTTTATTGATGGAGATAATCCGGGTATATATCCGTCAAGTCTTACAGATGGTTTTAAATTAAACTGTTCTTACAATTTCAATTTTGGAATAAAAGTCGCTTTGTACAAAAGCCTTACTTACATTGCTTTTCTTTCATATGAGGATACATTTATACCCGTTTTAACACACGCGTATAGTGTTAGCATTGCTTATACTAAATCACGATTTTTATCGTTACATATGGGATTGTGTTTGTAAATGAAGAATAAAAGATAGCCACAAAGACTCTAAGACTCTAAGATACACGAAGATTTCCCTTGGTGTTTCTTTGTGTCTTGGTGTCCGCCGCGGCGGATGGTGGCAAAAATAACATTAATATGAAACGCCTTATTCCCCTAATGTTCCTCCTACTCCCGGCTCAGGCATTGCTGGCGCAGCAGCAGTCCGCGCCTAAGGATTCCGTCATACTGAGGCGGTTCTTTCATTCTATTGGTAGATGTTGTAAGAATACCAATCTACGCGCAAAAACGGTTGCTTACAATGCACAACAAAAATATCACGATGCCCCCCGGGAAGCCAATGCCTTTAACAAGCGATTCAGTATATCCTTAAATGCCGGAGGCAATTATTATGCTGATTTCGGAAAGAAACATTTTCCTTTGGATACCGGTCAATTTATTGAGAGGGAAATCAACTACTCATCAACCTCAATTATTTATCCAAATGTGAGTTATACCAGTATCCCCGGTTTCAGTTTTCATGCTGGATTGGGTTGTGCTTTTCAAATCACAAAGCACTTTAGTGTGGAAGGCGGATTAATGTATTTCTCAAGACGATCAAGGAATATTTATAGCACCGATACCAACGAGATCAATATTTTGAACGAATTTACTAAATGGGATTGGCCACCTTATATTTATTGCAAAGAATTAATAAAAAACGAGCAAAGTATTGAAATTCCCTTTTATTTCGGTTATACCTATAAAAGATTCAGCACATTAATAGGCACACGTCTTATTTTGGTAATGATTGATCATACCAGAAATGTACGAATTGATAATTCGGTTCAAACATCAACTGAAATATGGCAGCCTTTCAGCGAATTCAATCAGGCAAGAGATTTTACAATTCCATCCGTAAAACTCCGTTACCTTATTAATAAAGAAAAAATACCAATATCTGTTTATTGCTCCGCCGATTGGCTCTTTAATAAAAAATGGGATTTGATATCGGGTGTGCAAGTAGGGATATTTTCGAAATAATAGTAATGAAAAGCAAGAATAGCCACAAAGTCTCTAAGACTCTAAGATACACGAAGATTTCCTTTGGTGTTTCTTTGTGCTTTGGTGCCTTGTGCCATAGGCATCCCTTCGGGAGTGGCAAAAATAACATTAATATGAAACGCCTTATTCCCCTACTGCTCTCCCGGCCTTCGCGTTGCAGGCCCAAAACCTCGTTCCCAATCCCGGTTTCGAGGAATACGTGGGCGATTCCGTATCGTATTGGGAGCAACCCAAAGGCATGTTCTATCATTTCGAGCACAACAGCTCCCGCGCCCATACGGGCAATTGCTTAAATGGCATTTGCCTCTGGCGCAACGAGATTTCCGAATACATGGAAGTGAAACTCAGCGAACCCCTCCTCGCCGGCAAAAGATACCTGGTGAGGGCCTACACCGTTATCAATTCTCCCGATCCCATAAAATATCCCGCCGACAGCCTGCTGCACATAGGCATTTACTTCTCAAAAGATAAATTCGAAGTAACCAAAAAGAAGTACCTCTTCTTTAAGCCTCATATCAATCTGTCGGTGTATAAAGATTCGCTCTGGTGCAAAACCGAAGGCATCTATGTGGCCTCAGGCGGCGAAAGATACCTCATCATGGGGCATTTCTTCGAACTGGCCGAACAGCAGCAACAGGAACAATTGCGACAGCAGATGGACACGGTCAACGACAGGATATTAAGCAGCATAGAAGACCTGAACCTTCAGAAACAGCAAGCCATTCAGGAAGCCATTGCGGTGATTGACGAAAAATATAAACCCATACAGGCTGAATCGTGGAACATAGGCAAGGAAATGAGTCAGAGGAAGCAGGAAAAACTCATCAAAGAGTTTAAGGCCAGTATGCTCGACAAGCAAAACGAGATAAACCAAAAGACCCGCGAGATCAGCAATACCTTTGATGAACAGATCAGCGCCATCTACCAGAAATACAACATGAGTCTTGCCATGACCAGAGGATATCCCGGTTTCCGCACTTATTTTGATGATATATCCGTTACCGCGGCTCCTGATGTCGTGGTCGAAAAGAGGATCATTCCCCTGCGCAATGTGTTTTTCAATACCGGCGAATCGCTCTTATTGCCTGCCTCCTACACCGAACTGGATAAGCAGCTGGATTATCTGAACAAGAATACGGCTATCAGAATAGAGATATCGGGCCATACCGACAACGTGGGCAAGGAGAACGACAACCAGTTGCTTTCAGAAGCCCGTGCGAAGGCCGTAATGGATTATTTCGTACGCAAAGGCATCAACCCCACCCGACTCACCTACAAAGGCTATGGCAGCACCCAGCCCATTGCCCCCAACACCACCGATGAAGGCCGCGCCAAAAACCGCCGTGTAGAGATGAAGGTCATTGCAGAATAAGGGATGTTTTATAATAGCCACCAAGACACCAAGCCACCAAGATTCACCAAATTATTCTTTGCGTACTTTGCGCAAACCTTAGCGGCCTTTGCGGTTAAACTGTCTGAACCCTGCATGCGGCAGGCAGGCGTTGATTCACCTGATTAAATGATTAAGATGAAAAAGAAAAGCCACCAAGCCATCAAGACGTACCAAAGATATCTCTGTGAATCTCCGTTTGCTCTGTGTGTCTCTGTGAAATAGCTCTTAAAATAATATCGAATATTGCCCCATAGGGGTCCCAACGGGAAATGTTGAATAATGAACTATTAAGGCGTATGCTCCCAGGAGCCCCCATGGGGCCATACGCCCCTACACCTCCCGGGGCCTAATGCCTACATTCTACCTGGAACTTCTATCCCCAACAGCCCCATCATCTTTTCAATAATGCTGCCTGTGAAATGCGAAAGGAACAAACGGAAATGCTGCAGGTCCTTATTCTCTTCCTTCAGCACCGTAATATGCTGATAGAACTGGTTGTATTGCTTGGCCAGGTCGTACACATAATTGGCAATATGCGCCGGACTGAGCTCAGCCGCCGCCAGATGCAGTACTCTGACATGATCGTGACAGAGTATCAGCAGTTCTCTTTCCTCATCCTGCAGGAAAATGGTAGCCGGGAAAGCAATCTTGTCTGCTTCCAGCCCCGATTTGCGCATCAGCGACTGAATACGGGCGTAAGTATACTGAATGAAAGGACCTGTGTTGCCGTTGAAGTCAATAGATTCGGAAGGATTGAACATCATATTCTTGGCAGGGTCCACCTTCAGAATGAAATACTTCAGTCCGCCCATGCCTATCTGACGGAACAGGTTTTCGGCTTCTTTGGTTTCGAAGTTTTCCAGTTTGCCCAGTTCCATGGTAGTTTGGCGGGCCGTTTCGGTCACTTCAGTGATCAGGTCGTCGGCATCCACCACAGTGCCTTCTCTCGATTTCATCTTGCCTTCGGGCAGTTCTACCATGCCGTAAGAGAAGTGCAGTATGTTGTCGGCCCAATCGTAGTTCATCTTCTTCAGCACCTTTTTCAGCACCTCGAAATGATAGTTCTGTTCATTGCCCACCACGTATATCATACGGTCGGGATGAAACTCCTCATGCCGCATAATGGCGGTACCCAAATCCTGAGTCATATAGACAGAAGTGCCGTCAGAGCGCAGCAGCAGCTTCTCATCCAGACCATCGTCTGTCAGATCCACCCAAACAGAGCCATCTTCCTTACGGAAAAAAGCGCCATTTTCCACACCCTGCAATACTACGTCCTTGCCCAAAAGATAGGTTTCCGATTCGTGATAAGTCTTATGGAAACTGATGCCCAGATCGTGATAAGTTTGATCGAAACCGGCATACACCCATT
>CAZNRQ010000244.1:0-5474 GCA_964574845.1 uncultured Bacteroidales bacterium | reverse complement strand
AAAGATTACCAGCGCCACTTTTGCGGCCACCCAGAAGATTGAAGGAAGCCCCGTCATCAAAGAGCACTCCGTAGGTATTCGGGATGGCAATGGTCCCTGTAACATCTGTTCCGATATAATTGCCGATGATGGTATTGTTATTGCATCCCGCCCCGAAAACAGGTATGCCGTAGGCCACATTGCCCGACACCAGATTGCGCCCGGCAACTGAATAACTGCCTATGATATTATACTTCGATGTGCCTTCCACCGAAATACCGTCGTAGTTGCGCAGTGCATAAGTGCCGGTGCGGTCAACGCCCACATAATTGCCTGCAATGATATTCGAATCGGCATTGGCAATGCGGATGCCAATATGATTATTCCCTGAAACGATGTTGTGGTAAGCCGCCACGGTTCCTCCAATACCATTATGTTTCGGACCACCCAGAATCTCTATACCGATATTATTACCCAGTGTGTCCGAAGCATTGTAATTCGTTCCAATATAATTTCCCCTGACCTGATTATTTCTCGATGTGTTGCCGGCAATCTCCACACCGTAAATAAACTTGCTGATGATAAGTCCGTTGATGATGCAATTGGATGAATTGAAAATGAACAAGCCATAATCTATGGTACCGCCGCCGTAAAGCATGATCTCGGGCCCATTGGGATTGGTGTCGCCATGGGTTGTGGTTTGGGTGTTTCCGTCGATGACCACATTACTGTTGATGATATAGGGCAGGGTGGACAAAGGCGTTATGGTCCATACACCTGTGGTTGAATTATACCCGGCATCCCCAGTCCCAATATCAAAGTTAATAAGTATGGAAGCTGCGGGAGTGTATGCATTGGTCAAAGCCTGACGTAGGGAGCCGGGACCGCTGTCAGCCGTTGTGGTAACAGTGTAGGTAACCGCAAAGCTTACATTTACCAAAAGCGATGCAATAAGCAATGAGAATAACTTTTTCATACTACTTTATTTTGAAACGATTAGTTTGATGTTCTTCTTAAAATCCTGTCCGCTGAGTTCGATGAAATACACTCCGTTGGGAAATGATCCTGTATTTATAGACTTATAAGTTGATGATACAGGAAGGTTTTCGGAGAACAAGGTGGATATAAATCTTCCGTCAATAGAATACAAGCGGGCCGTGATCAACTGAGGTTCTGTCAGCAGATATTGCAGCGAACATGCTTCGGAAGCCGGATTAGGAAACAGACTGAACGATGTGTTACCCGATGCAAGATCTTCGATGCCTGAAACAATATCTGAATTTGGTGAAAATTCGGAAGTGTTGCCATAGATATCCGTGGCTGTGGCCACCAGTTTCTCGCCGGCCACAGCGCCCGGAAAAGTATTGAACCAGTGCCCCGAGGCATCCACAACTGCATTTCCCAAATATTGCAACGCTTGCCCATAGCCTAAAGTGTCGCCCACGCTTTTGAATATTTCAATCAGTATGCCTTGCGGGCTGATGTAATTGTAATCAATGGTGCCGTTCAACCAGAGTTTGCCGTCAGCAGGATTATAAATTGTCGAAGTGAAAACAGGACTGTTCATCATCAGGTTGGGGCCGGTGTCAGGGTCGCCTGCATCGTTGGTGTTGAATCCGAAAGGAAAAATATCAATACCGATCAAGCCGTTATGATGAATGGCATTTTGCGAAAGGGTGTTGTTGAGGGTGTTGTTGTCGGAAATGATAACTCCCGCTGTGTCATTATAAGCGATCACATTCAATTTGACAAGGTTGGAAGAAGCTCCCTGAACAATAGCAATTCCGGCAGTTCCGTTTCCTAAATCAGTTATACCACCTGCGTCGGTTCCAATATTATTGTTCAGTATC
Organism: uncultured Bacteroidales bacterium; assembly: GCA_964574845.1. Taxonomy (GTDB): domain Bacteria; phylum Bacteroidota; class Bacteroidia; order Bacteroidales; family CAIWKO01; genus CAIWKO01. The sequence goes on along the minus strand of CAZNRQ010000244.1, from coordinate 3,645 downwards.
TGGTTGCTGTCAGCATGTTCAAAGAGTATCATGCCCATGAATTTGTTGTTGACAATGGTATTGTTTGAAATAAGATTGTTCTTGGGATTGGTGGCAATTCCGATCCCATTATAATTTCCGGGAATGGAGGGATTCACTGATCCGATCTGGTTCCCGACAATTTGATTGTGGTCGGTTCCATAATCGGCAATTTCGATGCCGTCATAATAATTGCCCGTGATGATATTGGCTTCTCCTGCGGCAGTTCCGCCTATAGTGTTGTACCTGGTTCCTGCGGCTACAATAACTCCTATATAGTTTGGCACAGTGTCGCTGGCAGAGGCATTCACGCCCACCTTGTTTCCTTTGAATTCATTGTAATAAGTGCCTGTGGTAACAAAGAAAATGCCATAGCTTTTATTGCCCGAAAGCACATTATTATTGATGATATTATGGTTGGAACCTCCGTCCACACAAATTCCCGTGGCATTGGCAAGTTTGTGCATGCCCGTCGCATCGGTGCCTATATAATTGCCGGAAGTGTTGTTGTTAGAGCTGTTGCCATAATATACCAGACCATAGACACGGTTTCCCGAAATCACATTTCGTTCCGCTGGGGTGCTGCCACCAACTTTATTATACCTTGAAACCGTATTCAGTTCAATACCATTTCCCTGAACCACCGAATCGCCCATGGTAAGAATGTTAGCTCCGCTCACATCAGGCCCGATGTAATTTCCAACAACCGTATTGCTGTCGCTTGATTCCACATAGACACCAATTTCGAGGTTGCCCGAGATAATGTTTCTATCGCCTGCCGTAAGTCCTCCCACGGTATTGTGATTGCTCTGGGCCTTGAACATGATGCCTGTATGATTGCTCAGGTAAGTGCTGCCGCTGATGTTGGTGCCTATATAGTTCCCGCTGATGATATTATCCCTTGTGCCATTCCCGTTCATTACGATACCTGCCAAATGGTTGCCGGAGATGATGTTTCTCGAGGCAGGAGTATTGCCGCCTATAACAGTGCTCTTTGATCCTGCCAACATAATACCGCTGCCATTGGGAATGGTATCATTACCGCTGATATCGGTGCCAACCAGATTCCCCATGATTTGGTTCCCGGCAGAAGCAACATTGGTAATCACAATTCCGCCGCTGGTATTGCCGGAAATCAGATTTCCCGCGGAAGCTCCTCCAATGGTTGTGTTCGATCCGTTATCGATGGCTATTCCGTAATTATTAGGGACCTTTTGCGTTCCTGCAGGATTGGTGCCGATTTTATTGCTCCTTATGATATTGCCGTTGGCCCCATTGATGGCGATCCCGGCGCTAATATTTCCCGAGATAATATTGTTGTCGATAACGTTATTCGTTGCACTGTTGGCAATCCCTATACCATACATATTGGAAGGGCTGGCCGCCTGTGTGCCATTGTAATTTGTGCCGATATAACAGTCGGTTATGCGATTGTTGACGCCTCCGTAAAACAATATTCCATAAGTAAATCCATAGACACCCAGCGATTGTATCTTATTTCCGGCTGATGCCATTATGAAGGAAGAATTGAGTGTAGTGTTGCAGGTAATAAAGATTTCCGGTCCGTTTGGGTTGGAATTGGATAGCAGCGTTTGTGAATTGCCGTTGACAAAGGTATTTCCACCTAACATGTAAGGTAGATCAGAGGATATCGAAATGGTGTAAACACCTGTGGCAGCATTATAATGAGGATCGGAGGGAAGCAGGTTGAAAACAACAGTGTCTGCACCTGAATGTGAATCCGCACTACTAAGTGCTGCGCGCAACGAACCTGTGCCAGAATCATTGGTATTGCTGACAGTATAAGTTAAGGCATTAAGGATGGCCGGATAAAAAAAAGCAAGAAATAGCAGAGTATTTTTAGCAGTGTGAATCCTTTTCATAAAAGATGATTTATAATTTGGACGTGAAATTACAATAATTTTAAAAACAATTGTAATTCCTGTATTATAAACCAGCAGATTACCTGAAACTATTGCGCCAGTATGATGGCCCTGATCTCACCTTCATTCAGGTAAATCCGTTTTTTCATCCTGAGGTAGGAATCGCTGGCATGCGAACGATTCATGAGGTAATCAACGAAATCGAACAACTGCCAGCCAAGCCCGTGTTTTATCGTCCGGATATCTGTGGCCCCTTCGAACTTTTTGCGGTATGACGGAACCAAATACCCAATACCACTCGCGATAAGCCTGAACGCACTTTTGTGAGAATAATCCAAAATATGCGCCAGTTCGTGCCCTATGATGCCTACTTGCTGGTCGTAGTTCAGTGAGCTCAGGTATATGCCGTTAAAATCCGCTCTGTTGTTTATGTAAACCTTATAGACCCTTTTGGAACGGCTTATGAAGAGGAACTTCGAAGGCCGGGTGGCCATGGTGGTTTTCAGTGGCTTAATTTTGAATTCTATCCTGGTCTGTTGCAACTCGGGATAGTGAGAGGCAGCCGTGTAGAATGCCAGTGCATATTCGTCAGGAATGTTCGAACAAAAAGGAAATGATTTTTTCAGTGAATCAGTTTTGGAAGCATAGTAAATACTGTCTTCTGCGTTTAGAAGGTGCATGGTTTGCTCGTAAGTGTAGTTAGTAAAGAATAGTAAATGAATGAGAGAAATGAGAAATAGGGGAATTATGAAAACAATTCCCCTGAGATTAAGATTCAAGGGCTTTGATAATAACATTATCGTTTATCAAAGCTTCCAGTTTCAATTTGACAGCTTTTAAAGCACCTTTTCGGGCCGCTTTCTTCGGGTTCCAGAAACTGCCGCCATATCCTTCGGCATTGGCCTTTACACTGGTTTCAGCAATTGTTTCGCCTTTTTCGTTCAAAACATACAAATTCACGAGGCAATACAGATCGGCTTTCATGTAAGTATCGGTCTTCCATTCGCGGATGTCGATATAAATCGAACGGGGAGCCTGTGTTTTGAGAAGTTCGGAATAAACTCCTTCTTTACTGAGGCCGGAACGTGTGATCACGATATTGAGTTTGTTGCCATTTTTTTCCATGGCCTGTTTTATGATGCCCAGAAAATCATCAGCCATAGGTTTGTCGGATTTGGTGGTGATGTCGTAAGGTATACCAACACCCGACCGCATGCTTCCAACGAAAGTAGCACTTTTGCTGGCATTCACCACATAATGTCGTTGATCGTGAACGGCAATGGCAATGGGGTTATTACTTTTAATCTGAGTAGAAATTACCACTTCGTGGTAAGGATGTTTGTTTCCGAATGCGAACATGGCTTAAAGTATTTAAATTAAGTGATATTGAGTGGCTAAATTAATTAAAATCTTCTATTGTGAAGTTTATTTAAGATTTTTTGGGAAAATGTAAATCATGATTATTCATTGTTTCCCAAATGAAGCCATAGTGGGATTAAGCAGTCTTAATCGGTTTTCTTCTCCGACGATAGAGGATGATAAGAAATAAAATAAGAGAGATCAGCATGATGCTATAATTAGAAGATGATTATCAATTGAGTTGATTTACTATTCCATAAGTATTAAAAAGGTTCCGCACTGATTCTACTAACCCTAACCAATACGGAACCAATCGAAAGTATAACTCAGGTTATACTTTAATGACAATCATTTCGAATTGCTATTGTTTCAGAATTCTGAAATC
>CAZNRQ010000243.1:0-5476 GCA_964574845.1 uncultured Bacteroidales bacterium | reverse complement strand
TAATTTTTCGTTTTTAAGGTTTATAATTTGTTGGATTATTAAATTTTAATTAACTGATTAAATGTACTTTATAATTTTTCAGGGCTCTTCTGAACGCTTTGCAGCGTACTGCTCAGATATTGTAGCGCACTGTTCAGAAACTGATGCGTACTGTTCAGAAACTGAAGCGTACTGTTCAGTAACTTAAGCGTACTGCTCAGAAATTAAAGCGTACTGGTCAGAAACTGAAGGGTACTACTCAGAAACTGTAGCGTACTGCTCAAAAACTGTAGCGGACTGTTCAGATATTGTAGAGTCCCCGACAGAAAATGAACAGTTGACCCCTTCCCTTTTCTAAGCCTCCAATTTCTGCTGACGGCCTCCCCCGCTTTTCGGTGATTCGTTACAATCTGTTTTCGAAATACCATGGATAATTTATACTGAAACCATGAGAAAGAACGCTGTCTGTTTTTGACTATAAGAATATCCAACATCTATACCAAAGTCAAACCCAAGATTTATAAACACTTACAAAATAACTTTTTAGGAGGTTGCTCAAAATGGCTGTTCAATTTTGAGCAGAGCTGTGCAAAATTGAGCAAATGAGGCAGATCATTCGCTTTGATTTTACTTTTCTGCAAAAAAATACTACCACCACCAGACGTAATGGTCTGCCAGCGCCCATAGATCAATACAGTATAAGAATTTTATTTTCGTTAAACCGCATCGTACTGATGACGAGGCAAGCGGAGTATTCGGGCGGCCGCCGATTTGTTGTGGTTCTGACGATCCAGCGCTAAAGCCTTGAACCATTCTTTCAGTTCGGGCAAATCGAATAAAGGGGGTTTATCAGCGCTGTTTTTGCCCTCGTGCAATTGTTGGTGGAGTTCAAATATTTCCTCAACCCTAGTCCTGATCTCCTGCTTTTTCCTTTGAATTTTCGCCTCAATGGATTCTTCTACAGGCAAAGTATGCTCTGTGGCAGGGCTTTTACTATCTATTCTCATAATCTGCCACCTTTCTGCACTAGCAAACACCGAAGCACGGGTAAACATATTTTCCATTTCGCGTACATTGCCCGGATAATCGTAGTTCAGCAGAAAAGAAAGCGTATGCGGATCCAGGGTAATATCGGGGAGCAAATTAAATTTGCGGATATTTTTTTCGAACACGTGTTTTATCAAAACCCCAATATCTTCTCTACGCTCCCTAAGCGGACTTATATGAATAGGGCAAACATCGAAACGATCAAACAAATCGCCCTTAAAGATATCATTTTTGCAAAGCTCCACCAGATTCTGGTTGGTGGCAAAAATCATTCGGCAGTTAATATGCTCTGTTTCTGTAGCTCCCATGGCTCTGATCTCGCGTGATTGAATTGCACGAAGCAATTTTCCCTGTATATGCTTGGGCAAAATGCCAATTTCATCCAAAAACAAAGTGCCGTCCTGAGCTTGCTTAAACACACCCTCATGTCGTGTTTTGGCATCGGCGAACGATCCTTTTTCATGACCAAACAAAATACTCTCGCAGGTTTCAATAGGCAACTCAGCACAATTGATACATACAAATTTCTTTTTGTTGCGAACATACACCGAATTTTCGTGAATCAGGCGGGCAATCACTTCCTTGCCCACGCCCCTTTCGCCGGTAATCAGCACAGTGTTTCCCAGGGGGTCCAGGGCAAACACATATGCGCTATAACGTATATCCCTGGCTTGCTGACTTATACCCTTAAAATCAGCAAACTTCGATTCACTTTCCTTCTGTAGCAACATTTTGATACTATCGTCGGCTTTTTTCATAGCTCTGATGGTTTAGTAAATAGTTAAGGTTACTTAGGCTTAATTATATAACGCAATTCCCAGGCAAAATATTGGGTAAAAACCCAAATAATTAGAAAATATTTCTTTGTATTGAAAAGGGAGAGGAATATTTTTTACTTTTGGTATGGAAAAGTGTGATAGCAGTCACTACAATACACATAAAATTAGGTGTGTTTGTATGATTTTATCAGTACTATAAACGAGTTACCTGCAAAATGATGAAAAAGATTTTTATAATTATATTACCCTTTTTATTTATATCCTGTCATAAGGACAAGGAGATTCGTTATGACAAATTCTCACAGACTACTTTGGATTATGTAAATTTTAAACCTGGTAGTTTATGGGTGTACAAAGACAGCGTTTCTGGTTACCTTGACAGTATCCGAGTTAATTCTACAATTTTGGAGAAAAGACATCATGGACAAATTACATCAATGGATGTATCATATGACTACGACTATTTACGTATTGACTACAACAATAACTTTTACAAACTTCTGAATGAAAGCATGTCTGGACAAAGTTTTCTATCAAGATATTATAACTGCGACAGTATTAATGTAAGTTATCCTCTATATCAAGAAAACTTCATGGTTGTTGGTTCCGTTACTAATAGCGGGGATCATCCACAAACAAGAACTATAAAAGCTTTCTACAACCAATTCCAAGTTCAAAATCACACCTTCACTAACGTTTATATAATTAAAATAACAGATGGAGAGACTGACAGAACTATTGATTACTATTTGTCATGCAATGTTGGAATCATAAAAAAAATAGTTTGTACGACTGACTCAACAAAAACATGGGATTTGATAAATTGGAATGTAATACAATAATAATTCATTCAGCCACTAATCGAGTAGCCATCTCCGCCAGCCAAAAAAGGTGGAGTGCACCCCTGATCGTCATATTATTTCTCAGTGGTTCTTAGTGTACTTGGCATAGCCACCCTCCATAGGAGTCCTTCGGACCTATGGGGCTGTGCCTCCGTGGTTTTCTTTAACTTCGAACTCAAGGCACTCCAGGCACCTTAGGCACTTCCTATCCTAATCCCAACTGGCACTGGCCGGTCCTTTGATGGGGATTTTATCGCCACCGAAAACAGGGTGTGCATCGAACATCACCTCCAGATAGGCTTTGATATTGGCAAAGCTCTCGCGAAACAAGAGGTAAGGCATGGAAGTATAACGCCGTTTATCGGCTCGATAGCCGTTCACCACCAGCCCTTTGTGGCGGGCGATATAAATGGCGCGGCGCAGATGAAAGGTCTGGGTGACAACGATCAGGCTGTCCACTCCAAAAATCTCTTTGGCTCTCACCATAGAGTTATAGGTATCGAAGCCCGCATGATCGGTAAAGATCACCGAGTCAGGAATGCCGCGCTCCACAAGATAGGCTTTCATATTGTTCACCTCATCGTAATGCAGTTTGGCATGGTCGCCGCTCAAAAGGAAACGTTTAATCTTTTTATGCTCCCACAGTTCAATGGCTTTGTCCAGACGGTCGGCCAGCACTGTGGAGGGTTTGCCGCTGGCATACACACTGGCTCCCGGCACCAGGGCCGTGTAGCCGGCAGGGATAAGGTCAACATTGGTATACATGTAATCCCTGGCCTGCACAAATATCAGCAGATTGATGAAGATATAAATGGCAAGAAAGATCACAAAAAAAAGAGCCGTTGCCTGTTTCAGTTTACGAAACAACGTGCTCTTTAATGCGCTTTTCAGTATATTGAGAATTCTTTTCAATTCAGGCTATTAGGGGTTTAGACTATTAGGCTATTAGGAAGAGGGCACAAGGCCTATTTATCTTCACTTCGGTTATTCCTTGAATATTGATCCGCCGGGGCGGATTGAAAATTGATTATTGAACATTAAACAATCAAAAACAACTAATGACTATTAATGACTACAAATGTTCAATTCTCAATGCTCAATGTTCAATGCTCAACTTCGGTCTTCGGTCTCCCGACTTCGGACTTCTAACTTCCTTACGCCAGCGTCGCCACCATAACCGCCTTAATGGTATGCAGGCGATTTTCGGCTTCGTCGAACACCACAGAAGCTTTCGATTCGAAAACGTCCTCGGTCACTTCCATGCCGTCCAGACCGTATTTCTGGAAGATCTCCTCTCCTACAGTGGTTTCCCTGTTGTGGAAAGCAGGCAGACAGTGCAGGAACTTGGTATTGGGGTTTCCGGTAGCTTTCATCAGCTGGGCATTCACCTGGAAAGGTTTCAGCAATTTGATACGCTCAATCCATACTGCATCGGGCTCGCCCATAGATACCCAAACATCGGTATAAATAAAATCAACACCTTTCACGGCTTCCTTGGGGTTGTCGGTGATGGTGATCTTAGCACCGGTTTCCTTGGCTATTTTCAGGCATTGGTCCACCAGTTTTTTATCAGGCTGGCACGATTTGGGAGCTCCTGCGCGGAAATCCATACCCATAAGAGCAGCGCCTACCATAAGCGAATTGCCTACATTGTTCTTGGCATCGCCCACAAAAGCAAACGACATCTGGCTCAAAGGCTTGTCGCAATGTTCCATCATGGTCAGGAAGTCGGCCAGGATCTGGGTAGGATGAAATTCGTTGGTAAGTCCGTTCCAAACAGGAACACCGGCATATTTACCCAATTCTTCCACAATGTTCTGTCCGTATCCGCGATATTCGATACCGTCGTACATACGTCCCAAAACGCGGGCAGTATCTTTCATCGATTCTTTCTTTCCCATCTGCGAGCCTGAAGGTCCCAGATAAGTAACATGTGCGCCCTGATCCAAAGCGGCTACTTCGAAAGCGCAGCGTGTGCGGGTCGAATCTTTTTCGAACAACAGTACGATGTTCTTGCCTTTCAGCAATTGCTGCTCGGTGCCGGCATATTTGGCACGTTTCAGGTCAGCCGACAGATTCAGTAAAAATTTCATCTCCGCGGGTGTGAAATCCAGTTCTTTTAAGAAATTTCTGTTTTTTAAGTTAAAAGCCATAAATCCTCCGTTAATTTTGTTTGTTATTATTAATTAGTGATTAAGTTATTTGATTAAAGTGTTCTTTTGGGTGGGATAATTTTATCAAAAAATAAAACCGCCACCAGCAGCAACACCGATAAAACAAGGCAAAGATACGCACCATACATTACATTAAACCCATGCCAAAGAATAAAAATAAGGGTCAGCAGCACTGCGGCACCGGCACCGGCAAGCGGTAACATGCTTACGAAAGGCTCCTGAAGTCTGATATATTTATTGAACAGAAGCACTCCTATCACTGCTCCCAGCACCAGAAATACCAGCCATCCGAAAAAGAAATGCAAGCCTACGGCCATAGCCTGAGCGAAAAAACCTACCGTAACATCTGCCCAGGGCATAAAGGTGGTGCACAAGCCCAGAAAGGCTATAGCTGCGAGCACATAACTCTTAAGAGGTAAGGAAAGGAAATAACTGGTTTCTTCCTTTTGCCACTTCTTTACTTTATCGCCAACTTGATTCAGATCAGGTATGTCCATACAGAAACAGCTTAAAGAATAGAGCCAACTGCAAAAAATATTGCCCAAAAAATAGTCTTAAATATCCAATAAACTGAAAAGAATATTCCATACAAAAGACCGATTGAAGTGAAGAAATATCCAATCTGTGTGTTTTTTGGTGTTTTAAGGATAATTGG
>CAZNRQ010000242.1:3683-5494 GCA_964574845.1 uncultured Bacteroidales bacterium | reverse complement strand
ATCCAAACCATAGCTCAACCTGGTTTGGAGTTTTGTTTTTTCGGATTTGTAATTTATTTGTCCCATAGGAGTCCTTCGGACCTATGGGAGTACCTTTGTGCTTTGGTGGCAAAAATAAAACACGAACTAAATTTATTTTATATGTCAGACAACCTTTTTCTCAAAGAAGTGTTATATATTTACAACCTCAAAAATATATTCATTATGAAAAAACTTTTTACCCTTTTGATGCTCGTATTTACCATAGCTGTGGCAAATGCGCAGACCAGTGTGCGAATCGATCCAGTTTATCAGAACGATTCTATTTTTACCCATCAAATGTTTTGCTGCAACAAGCATTTCGAAATGGTCTTTTATATGACCGGCGTTGCTCACGGCTATAATATGGCTACCGATAGCATAACCGTTATAATAGATTACGGGGATGGAAGTACCGTAAACTTAAAAACAAATATTTTTAACGACTCACTTTTTTCCATTTCGCCTTATTATTATGATCATTATTATGCCAATACGGGTTTTCTCAATTTCATTGCCTATGCTATAGCACCTGATGGTAAAAAAGACTCCATAATGAAAGAGCATTTTTATGTGGGCGATGCCTGCGCCGATATTACAGGTGACTTTTACCTCGATGTCAATGCCAATTGTCAAAAAGATGGAGGAGAATCAACTTTTAATTTTTTTCCAGAAATGAAGTTGTACCACAACAACCAGGATATGTTGGCCTTCTTTGGCTCTGGTGGTACAAGTTATATTTTTTATCAGGTACCTGTCGATCTGGATTACGATGTGGCTATATTCAATAATCCCAATGGCGATATTTGTCCCATCACACGTCATATTGCCAGTGTGCCTGCATCCAACGAGGATTTTGGCCTGGCATGCTCCGGCAGTCAGTCCGAGTTGGTAGGTTATATGTTTGGTTCGGGATTTCGCCCTAATTCTTACACCGCTACTATAAATATAGGTGTATATAACTATGGCTGCGTAGCCACGGCAGGAAAAGTAAAGCTGATCTATGATCCTACCTTGCTAACTCCCACCACTTCCAACTACGGCTACATATTGTCGGGCGACACCATTATATGGAATATGCCTTCGCTGGATAGCTATATTACCACACAGGCAAGCTACAATCCCTTTATGATCTTTCATGTAGCACCCACTGCCCAAATTGGCGATACCGTTTGTTTTACCCTGCTGGAGGTCCCTGTTATCAATGCGGCCAATCCTGCCAGTAATATGCAAAAAGGATGCTGGCCCATAAGAAATTCATTCGACCCCAACGACAAGGCAGTTTCGCCCGCCGGGGTAGGTCCTCATGGTTATATTGAAAACAATCTTTGCATGATCTATCGTTTGAGATTTCAAAACACGGGTAACGATTATGCTGAGAACATTTACATCATAGATACCCTGGATAATGATCTGGAGTTTGGAACCATTCAGGTCTTGAATTCCAGTCACACTATGTCCTATGAGTTACTTGATAGCAACGTGATCAAATTCATTTTCCCCCTGATCTATTTGCCAGATAGCGGAACCAATCAGCAGGGAAGCAATGGTTATGTAACCTTCTCTGTTCGTCAAAAACCCGATTTGGCCGTTGGAACAAAAATTAAAAACACCGGCTACATTTATTTTGATTATAATCCGGCTATTGTTACCAATACCACCTTAAATACCATCACCAAGTTTCCCGATGCCATTCAGGAAGTAGCTTCCGAAGGAGATATTGCCATATATCCCAACCCCTCCACAGGCTTTATCAATATCACCTTTGCTGAAACAGGCAAGGATGCCAGGGT
>CAZNRQ010000242.1:0-3583 GCA_964574845.1 uncultured Bacteroidales bacterium | reverse complement strand
CCTCCACAGGCTTTATCAATATCACCTTTGCTGAAACAGGCAAGGATGCCAGGGTTGATGTATTGAACTCCTGCGGACAGGTGATATTAAGCAAGGATATAACCCATCCCGCACTGACCATACTGGATCTTTCGGGTCATGCCAAAGGAATGTATTTTGTGAAGGTGCAGACGGGTAGTGGAGTAGTTGTGAAGAAGGTGATTGTGGAGTAAGTCGAAATTCAGAATAAAGGAATTTCCTTTGTGCGCTTATAGCAAAACCTTATTGTCTTTTTTTTATCAAAGGTTTTTCTTTCTGCTAACATAAGTCTGGCTAATTTTGCATGTTCTTATAACAAAAGAAATGAAACCGACTGGATGAAAAAAAACATACTACTTTGCGCAACATTGGCGTTGATTTTAACAACAGCCAGCTCACAAACCATAACCGATTTCGACGGGAATGTTTATAATACCATTGTCATCGGCACTCAGGTATGGATGAAAGAGAACCTGAAAACTACTCATTACCGAAACGGAAACACAATACTAAAGGTTAGTAATGCAACAACGTGGTATAACCTTTTTAATACCGGTGGTGCGGCTATGTGCTATTATAATAACGATTCTGCTGCCAATGCAAACGTGTATGGAGCATTATACAACTGGCATGCTGCACATTCAAATAGTTACGTTTGTCCTGCCAATTGGCATGTTCCAACCGATGCCGAATGGACCATATTGACGGATTATCTTTATAATAATGGCTATGCTTATCAGGGAACCGGATTTGAAATAGCCAAGGCTATAGCAGCCACCAGTGGATGGAACCCGAGTGCAACTGCCGGTGCAGTGGGCAACAATCCGTCAAGTAACGACAGCACGCATTTTTCAGCGCTTCCGGGAGGCTCCAGAAGTGAGTATGGTACTTACTCGAACCTGCTTTCTTCTGCCTACTGGTGGAGCAATACAACTGATGACGGTTTTCATGCCTGGGCACGTATCATGCAATCTAATTCTGCTTATGTTACCAAAAATCCGGTAACCAAAGAAGTGGGAGCTTCGGTGCGATGTATATGCGATTTTCTTACTACTGATATTAGGGGAAATGATAAAAATTCTGATTTTACCCTCTTTCCCAATCCCTCCACCGGCCTCATCAACATCAGCTTTTCCGATGCCAGCCAAGATATCAGAGTGGATGTATTGAACTCCTGCGGACAGGTGATATTAAGCAAGGATATAACCCATCCCGCACTGACCATACTCGATCTTTCGGGCCATTCCAAAGGTCTTTATTTTATCAAGGTGCAAACATCCAGAGGGGTATTTATGAGTAAAGCTATGGTTGAGTAAGAAGAAAAAAAGAATGATAGGGTGAGATCTAAGAAAACGGTTATCAGCTCTTGACTTTATTGTATTGACAATTGTTAGCGAAGGACTTTGATTTTTATCAGCTTTTTATAAAGGCAAGCTATTACTCGTTTAAGTAAATTTGTATATAAAAACCTAAACTTACGATTAATGAAAAAAGTTGTTCCCATACTCCTGTTTACACTATTGTTCACTGTGGCAAAATCACAATACGTTGAAAAAGTAACCAGCATCAATTATTACGGCTATAATGGTCTTAACCCAAGTAATATTTCGGTATTCAACAATAAACTGTATTTTTTTGGTACCGATGATCTTCATTATGTTGATAAACTCATGTATACAGCAGACGGCTCGGCAGCAGGTGTTACAGTTGTAAAGCAAATTGATACAGTGAAACAATGGCCTACCTTGCGTCATTTGACTATGATGAACAACTTGCTCGTTTTCGATAATTACAACGAATTATGGAAAAGTGACGGTACTACTGCCGGAACTTCGATGATTAAAACTATAGAGGTGAGTGCGGCCAATTATGTTGTGTTGAACAATAAGGCATATTTTGCAGGCGATATAACCAATGCCAACCCCATAAACGATCAGTTGTGGCAAACTGATGGAACTGCCAGCGGAACCACATTGGTGAAGACTATCAATCCTTCAGGACCCGCGGGCATTGTCAATATGTTTGTTTATGGCGGTAAAATTTATTTTAATGCAAGCGATGCCACACACTCAAGCCAACTTTGGGTATCGGATGGTACAACCTCAGGAACCATGCTATTAAAATTAATCAACCCTACAGGTATTGCTTATCCCTCAAATTTTATCGCTTACAATGGAAAAGTATATTTCAGTGCTGACGATGGGGTCAATGGAAATCAGCTTTGGGTCACAGATGGTACACCCGTTGGGACAGTAAAGATAACCAACATAAATGCTGGCTCAGCAGGTTTTCAGCCGCGCACCATGACTCTTTTTAATTCGAAAATTTATTTTTGTGGAATCGATACTGGCTCATTCTATCAATTATTCTCGACTGATGGTACTGCCATTGGAACAAAGAAAATTAAAACAGATTATACTCCCCGCAATGGCGTGAGAGGTTTTTATCCGAGTTCGATGGCGGTTCATAATGGAATTCTATACATGGCAGCTTACGACTCATTAACAATGAATGATCAATTGTGGTCGTGCGATGGGACCACAGCAGGTACTTTACGAATTACTTCTTTTACTCAAGGTCTTTATCCCTCCAGACTATATTCTTTTCAAAACTGGTTGGTGATGACAGGTAATGATACCATTACCCATTCGGTGCAGCTTTATGCATCCGACGGAACTGCAGCGGGTACTGTGTGTCCCACGCCACCTGACACCTGGTCTACGTATCCATTTTATCCATGGGAAGCCTGGGTTCCTTTTAACAATGCACTTTATTTTAAAGGAGCCTATACTTATTTTGCCGATTATCAGCTATGCCGTTTCTCATCAACGCCTTCGGGAATAGAACAACCGATTAAAAACAATTTATCTGTTTATCCCAACCCATCATCAGGTCTTGTCCATATTATGTTGGCTGAATCAGCAACAAACGCTAAAGTCGAAGTCTTTAATTCGAACGGTCAGTTAATATTGTCCAAAAATATAAACCACGCCATACAAACCACGCTGGATCTAACGAATCATGCCAAAGGTCTTTATGTTATTAAGATACAAAGCGGCGATAATGTGTTGATGAATAAGGTAGTTATTGAATAATAAATTCCACGGAAATAATGATCCTTAAGGAAGAATCTTAGGATTATAAAATATTATTATCATAACGCAAATCAATTATTTATCTTTGCCCTTATCAACCTGATTTGACTTAGCGTGATGAGGAAAATAATATTGATCTTCCTGTTTTGTATTTTATATTATAGCAGTAGTTTTTCACAGGATAGTCTGCTGACAAACTCCTATAGTATTGGTGTCACTTCCTCCATCATCGATAATTGCAGTTCGATTGGAGGTGGGGTTAGAGGTGAAAAGTTCACTTCCGCGGAACATAAAGCTGGATGGGGTTACACGGAAGGTCTATGTTTTTTATACCAGTATAGAAATCTGCTTTTCGAGTTTGCTGTGCAATACTCTCAGGAGAATGACAGATTCACCAATATACCTTCCATTCATAGCAGAGAGGTAGTTGTTGATACTACTTTTACGTATGTTGAGAGATATCTGGATTA
>CAZNRQ010000241.1:0-5517 GCA_964574845.1 uncultured Bacteroidales bacterium | reverse complement strand
GATTTTTTATATGCATCAAGCATATCATCCAATTTTTTTCTGATGTTCAGGTCAAGGCCTTCAGCTTTGTCCATTACCACGTCAGCATACATCATGATCAAACGACGGTACGAATCCCAAACAAAACGAGGATTATTGGTCTTTTTAATTAATCCGGGAATGGTTGCTGTGCATAGACCAACATTTAACACTGTATCCATCATACCCGGCATGGATGATCTTGCTCCTGAACGGCATGATAATAGTAATGGGTTTTTTGCATCACCATATTTCATTCCCATTTCAGCTTCAACTTTTTTCATTCCGGCCCAAACTTCATCAAACAATGATTTGGGTAATTCACAGTTGTTTTCGTAGTATGCAGTGCAGCATTCTGTCGAAATAGTTAAACCGGCAGGTACCGGCAATCCGATGTTTACCATTTCTGCAAGGTTGGCACCTTTGCCACCCAGCAAGTTTTTCATTTCCGCTTTTCCTTCGGCTTTTTTGCCACCAAAATAATAAACGTACTTAGCATTTTTTTCTTTAGACATTTTAAAATTTCCTCCTATTATTGAAAGTATTTTGTGTGTGTTTTTTAATTCGGCGCAAATTTAAATCAAATAAAACTATCAACCTAAATGAATTTACAAAAAAAAATGCCGGCTAATTTGCCGGCATTCCCTGATATGTCCATAAGGTATTATCTTCCGCCGTTTATATAGCTGTTCAGCTCATCAATAGAACTCTCGAAAGTGAAAGCATCATTGAGTTTAAAGTAGTTTCCCTGATCATAAACATAACCATAGGCAAACTTTGCGAAATCAAGTCTGGTTGCCTCAAATGAGAATAACAACATGATTTCTTTTACCTGAGAACATAATAAGCAATTTGCACCTGTAACCTGTTTTGCAATAGTAAGTCTGGTGTCATCGAATGATTTCGATGCTATTGAGTTTTTAGCTGATTGAAAATCAGCGCCACTCATAGGCCATGGGCAACCAATTCTTCCATTATATCCCTGCATAATGTAGTGCTCAGGTTGATTATTTGTTTGGATAACATTTTCCTGATAGCCGGTATTAGTAGTTGTGGTATGAGTTGTGGTAGTGGTTGTTGTTGTAACCACTCCATTTCCGTTAGCTCCCGTTGTACCTGTGTTTACTGACATGTTAAGATTAATGCCTTGGCCGGTAACAGGATCAACAGCATTTATGTTAACATTACCACCATCGGTATTGTTAACTGCATTACTGGTAACCGTTGTCGTTGTCTGATTTGTTTGGACTGTTGCCGGTCTTTCTTCAACCCATAATTGAGTGGTATATTGTCCGGTAGGTGTAAATGGAGCGTCATCCATGCTGTTAAGTCTTAAAACATAAACGCCATTCTTATCCTTTCTAATATTATAAGACATGCTGTAGTACTTATCTTCGCCATTTTTTGTCCAAATAGTTTTTTCAATAGCAGGTATAGTATTGTTGTCAAAAATAATTTTGGCTTTATAGTTTGACGCGGTTAATCCCGAAACCTTTACATTGGTCTGAGGCGTATCGTTTTGTTTGATGCCATTGACAATTACATAAAACTTTAATCCATCCTGACAAAAGAATGAAACATCTGACTGGGCAGAAATTTTACTTGCCAATGCAATAATTAAGAAACTGAGTAAAAATAATCTTTTCATAGTAGTAACATTTTAAAGGGTTTTATAATTTATTCATATTTGCTGTTGCCTTTTTGGACTCATTTTTGGAGTATTTCTTTACAGGAACTATCTTTCGTTTTTCTAAAGAAATAAATTTGCCTGAGTGATTAGAATCCTTATCGCTCCGGACATTATAAGTTGTATTGTTTCTGGATGAAACAGTTTGTATGGATCTAGGAGACTCGTTTAATTTAATTTTTTGTTGATCTTTGATGCCAGATTTTTTTTTGTCTGCGGATTGCGAAAAGGAATTTGTTGAAACTAAAATAAAAAATAAACCTATAAGAATCGAAATAATTGCTTTCATGACTTTTTGGATTTTTAATTTTTATGTGAGAAAAAACAAATTCTATGCCAAAAATAAAACATAAAAATTTAGGAGAATAATCATTTCAAAATAAAATCACGTAAGATCTCACGAAAAGCGAAAAGTGACCTGATATTTCCTACAGTATTTACTCTTAATACCGCTCCTTCCCAGGAATATATTATTAGCATGGTAAGTTTCTCTGCATCCTGAGATTTATCTATTTCACCTGCCCTGCGAGCCGATTGTATGCAATCTACATGCGCATCTTTCATACGGTTGTTGAAAGTCGTGACAATTTCTTTGATCTTAGGATTAATATCTCCCAACTCATGAGCAATATTGGTTGTGAAATTGCCAAAGAATGTGCCGCCGGTGTTCGTATAGAAATCGATTTGGTCAGAATAAAGCTTAAGAATTCTCTGTTTGGGTGATAAAGTATAATCGTATAAAGTTCGGTCGACTCTTGTTAGGACAACAGTCACATAATATATCAATACTGCTTCAGCAAATTCTTCTTTATTTTTAAAGTAATAATAAAACATCCCTTTGGGGATATTTAAATTAGTAACAATCATATCAACGCTGGTTCCCTGATATCCAAACTGTCGCATCAGTCTATAACCTTCGCGAATCAACCGCCTTTCCTTGGTCTTTGTTTTGGTCATTTTGATATGTTTACGCCATTACATTCTCGAAATCAAAAAGATTGTATGCTGAATATAATGTGAATTAGCAAGCAAAATTAACAAATTATTCCTAATTTATTAAAACAATGTGTTGAATAATTTGCATAATGGTAATTTCTAGTCCTAACTATGAGATGACTGTTTATTTTGAGCTTATATTTCCAATTAAAAAAATAGTAAGTTTGCAAAAAAAATGAAATGAGTAAATTTATTGGAATAAGGCATGAGGATAAGTATGTGATGGAACGCAGGGCTCCTTTGACCCCTAAGCATATTGAAAGACTAATTCACCACAATAAACTTGATTTTATAGTTCAAACCTCGGATAAAAGGATTTTTACTGATGAGGAATTCGTGAAAGCAGGAGCAAAAATTGCCAAGGATTTAAAGAAATGTGATATTATTCTGGGAATAAAAGAAATGCCGGAAAGTTTCTTTGAATCAGAGAAGACATATGTTTTCTTTTCTCACGTAATTAAGGGGCAGTCCTACAATATGCCCATGTTGAAACGAATGATGGAGCTGAAGTGCAATCTTATTGATTATGAAAAAATCATTGACGAACAAGGAAAGCGATTAATCTTTTTCGGTAGATATGCAGGGTTGGCCGGAATGATCAATACGATGTGGGCATATGGACAAAGACAAAAGCATTTGGGTGTGGATACTAAACTTTCCAGAATAAAACAAGCCCATAGATATGGATCTTTGGACGAAGCCAAAAGAGATATTTCTGATATCGGTCAGGTGCTTTCAGAAAAAGGAATCACTCCTGGTCTGAAACCATTTGTTGTAGCTTTTACCGGTTATGGAAATGTGTCTAATGGCGCACAGGAAATCTTAGGGCTTTTGCCTGTAAAAGAGGTTTCTCCTGAAAAACTCCTCACTTTGAAGAACAGACATAATTTGCCTGACAATATTATCTATAAGGTTGTTTTCAGAGAAGAAGATATGTATGAGCATATTGAAGGCAAGGAATTTGATTTACACGACCTATATGCCAATCCACAGAATTACAAGAGTAATTTTGAAAAGTATATTCCACATATTACAGTTCTGATGAATTGTATGTATTGGGATAGCCGTTATCCGCGAATCCTAACCAAGGAGTATCTTAAAAAGATGTTTGCCAAAGGGAATCCCAAGTTGTTGATTATAGGAGATATCACTTGTGATCCGGACGGATCGGTTGAATGCACCCATGCAGGAACGCATATTGAAGACCCTGTCTATGTCTATGATCCCATTACCGATGCTTATAAAATGGGGTTTGAGGGTAGAGGGGTGCTTGACATGGCCGTTGACATACTTCCCAGTGAATTACCACGCGATGCTTCCTATTCATTTGGAGATATGCTTATCAATTTTATCAAACCTTTGGCGAATGCTGATTATGATATGCACTATGAGGACGTGGATTTACCCAGAGCTATTAAGAAAGGGATGATTTTGCATAAGGGAGAGTTCACTCCGGAATATAAATATTTGGAAGAATTCGTGTCTTAATCTGCTAAATTGATAAAATCAGCTACCACTGATGCTGCTTTGGCTGATGCTCCTTTTCCCCCTAAGGTAAAGGTTAGGTCGGAATAATCAGAATTCAATCTGTTTTTAGCATTTTCATTATAAAGAAGATCACCAAGTTCTTTTTTGATATTCTCCTTATTCAGATCGTTCTGTATTAACTCAGTTACTATTTTTTTGTCCATGATTAGGTTTACCAGGGAGATATATTTGACTTTAATCAGCCTTTTGGCAATGTGATAAGATATATTTGACCCTTTATAGCAAACCACCTGTGGAACTTTGAATAAGGCAGTTTCGAGGGTCGCAGTTCCGGACGTGACCAATGCAGCTGCCGAATTCATCAACAGGTCGTAGGTTTTATTAAATACAATCTTAATATCATTTGAGCCGATCAGGTCTTTATAAAAACTCTCAGGAACTGAAGGTGCTCCAGCAATGATGAACTGAGTATCTGAAAAATCATTTCTAACTGATAGCATGGCTCCCAAAATACGTGTGATTTCCTGTTTCCTGCTTCCGGGCAGCAAGGCAACTATGGGCTTATCATTTAAATTGTTTTCAGCTTTAAAATGGGGGTTAAGTGTTTGGTTTTTGTAGTTTGCAATAGCATCGATAAGAGGATGGCCAACAAAATCCACTTCAAAGTTAAATTTCCCGTAGAATTCTTTTTCAAAAGGCAGGATGACCATCATTTTATCCACACAGGCCTTGATCGTATGAATGCGGGATTGTTTCCATGCCCATATCTGCGGCGAAATATAATAAATGACCTTAAAATTATTTTCATGAGCAAAATCGGCTATTCGCAGATTAAAACCAGGATAGTCTATCAGGATTAATGCATCGGGATGGTAAGTGAGTATGTCTTTTTTGCAAAAAGAAATGCTTTTAACGATGGTTCGGAGATTCATGAGTACTTCGGTGAATCCCATAAAGGAATGATCTCTTATGTGCTTAATTATGTCAACACCCTGAGATTGCATCAGATCGCCACCCCAGCCCCTGAAATGAGCTTCATGATCATTCTTTTTGATCTCTCTTACCAGATTTGAAGCATGCAGGTCACCTGATGCTTCTCCCGCTATTATGTAATATTTCATGAAAATTTAATGATCTGAATTCCGGGTCAAAATTAGTTCATTTTGGATTTAAAACAATTAATAATCCTCAAACCTAACTGTCTGAAGCTATAATTGAGTTTTTTGCCTGTTCATTTCTGAACAAATAATGGCTGTGGCAATGGAAGCATTTAAAGATTCGGCGTGTTTTTCGGAACTATTTCCACTGGGGATACTGATCCTTTTATT
>CAZNRQ010000240.1:0-5521 GCA_964574845.1 uncultured Bacteroidales bacterium | reverse complement strand
GCCTGAAGCAGGTTCTTGTTGGTGCTTTTATGTTCTACACTGTAAGTAGATTGCAGGTAGAATCGAGAGAGGAACTTGCGAAATCCTTTTTTCTGCGACCAAACCACTCCCGGGTCAATGGTAAGCGCTTCGCTGAACTGGTTGGAATAGGTTTTGATGTAGTTGTGGGTAGGGGTGAACACGCGTATATAGTTCGCCTGGTCTTTGAAAACGGCCACATCAAATTCGTTCAACTGTTTGATGCCATCTCCGTTGTAGTCGGTCCAGACAAACACACCCTGACCTGCAGCCACTTCAATATAAGAGTATTCCTTTTTCTCTTCCATACCCGAACCCACCTCATAGTAGGTGGTCGATTGAAATACCCTTTTGGCAAAATGAGTATAATACTCCACCCTCCCTATCAGCATGTTGTCAGGCTTGGTCAGGCTCAGCAGCGTGTCGGCAATTTTGAGCATACGATAGGTGGCACCCACCTTCAGTATATTCTTTGGGTTTTTTATCAGTTCCACATTCAGGTTGAAATCATCCGCATCGGTGGCCAGCTTCAGTTGGTTGGCGAGGGGGAGGTAATCGTACCTTTTTTTGTAGGACACTTTGAACTTATTCACTGAGGAATCGGGACTGGCAAGGAAAGCTTCGTATATGTTGAAGGCAAAACTGTTTCCCAGCAGCGAATCCATGGCCGACAACTTGAAGAGGTTGTGTTCCTGTTCCTCGGCCACACCCAGCGAAAACCATTTCAACTTCTTGATGAGGGAGGCTTTTTGTTTAAAATAGGCCGTACCGTAAGTGGGCGAATTGGTTTGCAGATAAGAGCCCGCAAAGGTTAGGAAGAACTTTTTATAGTCCTGGGCCAGTGCCAATTGGTTTTGCAGACCATTGAACTGACTTTCGTGGAACATGTACTTGAACTGATACATCACAAACTGGTTTTTCTTATTCTGTATCCCCAGTTTAAGCTCGCTGATGTTTTCATTGGCTTTGGTGGCAGAGGTAAGGTTCCAGTCGCGCGAAAACTCCACGGGACGATATTGTTCTATGGGATTGAAATTCTTATTAACCCATTCGTTGCTGGCATTGGCCACAAACTTCCACTCCGATTTGCTTTTTTTGGCAAAGGGGATAAGGTTGCTGATGGTGGCTTTTATAGCATAGCCATAGTCGTCGGACTTGTGCAGATCGGAAAAAGTATTGCGGTTATAGTCGCTCAGGGCGGTTTCAATATTCAGTTTGGTGGTTTTGCCTATGCCGTAATCGAATCCCAGGGTATAGAGTTGTTTCTTTTGGGGCGCTATCAATAGTACCACGGGCTCGAAATCGCCCGAAGGCTTACCGGCCAAAGGCGCCACCCATCGGAACACCCTTCCGTTGGCCGAACTTTGCACCAACAGATAGTTTCCTTTTCCGCTTCCTACATAAGAGAATCCCAAACGATAAAAGGCGCTGTCGGGGCTGGTGGAAAACACATAAACCGAATCGTAAAGCACCGAATTTACCGTGGTATCTATCATTTTGTACATCACATAGGTACTCGAAAAGGCTATGCTGTCTACATTGGGGACCAGGGCATTTTGGGTGCTGTCGCCCACATTGTGCAGCAGCAGTTTGTCGGCATCGGTCAGATCCTGCTGTAGGGGTTGGTTCTTCAGGTCCTGTTCCGAAAAGAAATGAAAACGTACATTCGCTTTCTTATAACTTAGCTCGGTTCCGGCATAGAAAAGGGTGCGGGCAAAGTTACGGTCGGTATATTCGAACTCAACCACTATGCGTTTGTCTTTGGTGATGATGTTTTTGGGCATGAAGGATATTTCGCCCACATTATAGTCGATGATGTAATCGTTGTCCTGTCCGCGCACCAGCAGCCGTCCGTCTATATAAACCCTTTCGGTTCCGGCCAGCACTATAATGTAGTTCTCATTGTTGGTCCCTGTTAGTTTGTAGGGCCCCTGGTTGCCCTCAATAGGGGTAAGTATGTTCTTGGCATAACGCCCTTTCGAAACCGCTCCGCATCCTTCCAGATAGATCTTAAGGTCGTTTTCCTTTTTCTTTTTCGAGGGGATAAAAATGTTAGATTGTATGAGGGCTCCCTGGGCTTTTTTATAGAAGTTCATGAAATAACTGTTGGGGCGGTTCACCTCGAAATCGCCGGCTATGATCTTGCTGTTTTTGTTGAACAATTGTATGAACACCTTGTCGAATTCCTGCAACTGCTGGGTGTTTCCGTCGGGCTGAATGGGGATGTTGTTGTCGGTGATGGCTGCCAGCACCTGAATGTTGTCCGACAAATAACCCGACAACTGCAGGTTGAGGCTGGAATTCACCACCAGGTCCTGATTGTTGCCGAAGGATACCCCCCGCGAAATATTCCCGCTTTTGTTGAGCGTTCCCCATTTGAAGACATCTTCGGTAGCCATTTCGTATTTATACAAAAAGGGGTTTTCGCTGGCCTGCTGGAAATTGTTAATCAGTTGGCTGCTTTTGTGCCTTCGCACTTGTGTGAAAAGAATTGGGAAGACCCTATAGGATATTTTCAGGTTGCTCCCCTTCAGTTGATGCAGAAACAGTTCCTTATCCTTAATAATAAGCAAGCCGTTGGCATAATCGATGCGGTAAGCAGCCGTATCCAGGGAACTGCTGTCGGCGCGGGTGATAATAAGGGTATGCGGAATGATGCTGAGCGAATCCAGCCTGAGGGTATCCGAAGTCAGCGTCAGGGTTTTGATCCTGAAATTAGAGAAGTCCTGCGCCTGCGATTTCAGGACAAGCAAAACGATGAGCAGTAACCATATGGAAAAGGCTTTTTTCAAGCAATAGGGGGCAAGTTAAAAACAGCTAATAAAACTCAAATTTAAGACAAATATTGCAATGCGCATCAATATATCCACATCTAATGCTACCTTTGTTCAATCCAATCGATGTAGTATGAAATCAATGACCGGTTATGGCAAGGCGGTTTGCACCCTGCCCGACAAGAAGATCACCATAGAAATTAAATCTGTCAACAGCAAACAGTTCGATCTGAATCTGAAACTGCCGGCGCTTTACCGCGACAAAGATGCAGAAATACGCGGCCTGGCCTCCAAGGTGCTGGAACGTGGTAAGGTGGAGATTTACATCACCCTGGAAACTCCTGCTGCGGGCAACAATTTTTCGCTGAACAAGGAGCTGGCCAAAAAATATTACGAAGATCTGAAACAGCTATCCGCCGAGCTGGGAACCCCTATGACCGAAGATTTTTTGTCGGTGCTGATACGTATGCCCGACATCATCAAAACCCAAAGCGAAGAAGCCAATGATGAAGAGTGGTGGCAAATTGCGGTGGCCATCGAAAAAGCCATTGCCGAAGTGAGTGCTTTTCGCAAGTTAGAAGGCAGCATACTGCGCGAGGATATGCTGGGGCGCATAGCCATCATTCAAAAGAACATCCCCCTTATAGAATCTTTCGAGAAAAAACGCATGGACAATATCCGCCAGCGCATTATGAACAATATTGCGGCTTTTGTGGAACAGGAAAAGATAGATACCAACCGCTTTGAGCAGGAACTTATCTATTACATGGAAAAGATAGATTTCACCGAAGAAAAGGTGCGCCTGCAAAAACACTGCAATTATTTTGTGGAAACCATCAACGAGAATGCTGCCAACGGCCGCAAACTGGGCTTTATCACCCAGGAGATAGGCCGCGAGATCAACACCCTGGGCTCCAAGGCCAACGATGCCGCCATACAGAAAATGGTGATAGAGATGAAAGACGAACTGGAAAAAATAAAGGAGCAGTTGCTGAATGTGCTGTAGGGTGGAGAGGTGAAGCCAAACCATCTGCCTAATGAACGCCTAAAAGACTTACTATTCCTTCACAAACTTCCTTACCACACTCCCTTCCTTTGTGCTGAGTTTGATAAAGTACATGCCTTTGGCCAGCCCCGTAATATCCATTTTTGGGGAGATTAGTTTTCTGGTGAGTATGAGTTTGCCACTGATGTCGTATATTTCTGAAAGGGTATTTGCCGTTAACCCATCTATATTGAGTGTGTTGGTGGTTGGATTAGGGTAAATTTTTATACTGTTATTAATAGAATTATTTTCACATACTGATACTAAAGAGTGATTATATTTTGCAATACTATTAATTGAATCATTGCCAATTTTCCTGAAAGTACCAGCTACATATAATTCGTTTCTATAAATACAAATGTCTTTAATTGAATTAAAGTTATCAAAATCATCATTGTTTAAGGATATCCATTGGTACCCATTCCATTTTGCAATGTTTTTACTAACAATACCTCCTATCTCTGTAAATCTTCCCGCAACATATAACTCATTATTATAAACCTTCATAGATGTAATATCCTGATTGGCTCCACCAGTATTACCAACTTCCGAAAATTGAAGACCATTCCATTTCATTATACAATCGCCTGTGAACCCATTTGATTTCCAGAAAAGACCTCCGATATAAAGTTCATTTTGATAAACAACCATAGATTCAACAGCACAAGCAGAATTTAAAAACTCAGGCGAAACAGAAAGTAAATTAAATCCATCCCATTTTGCAAAACCAGCAATTGGTAATTGAGGGTACAAATAAAATAAACCTCCCACATATAATGTGTCATGGAAAGAAGCCATACAGCTAACAACATCACCTGGAGAATAGGCAGAGTATAATGGTGTCATTCCCGTAAAAACTGTTCCATTATATTTTCCTAAAAGATAAGTTGAATCATTACCACATTTATTAAAGTATCCGCCCAGATATAAAACATTATCTTTTTCAAGAAAACAGGTAACGTCTAAACTTCTACTGTTTGGAAATGGCTCCCATAATCCTTCATTTAGTTTTGCAAAACTCGAATACGGCCAGTCATAGAATATCCCTGATGTTAATAAAGTGTCATGATATTTATAAATGCCTAATTTTGTAGCATTGAATTTATTTGCATCGCCTACAGAGTCCCATTTAGTGCCATCCCATTTTGCAATACCACGCATAGGAATATTATTGCCGTCTTCAGTAAAATTGCCAGACACATAAATGCAATTTGAATCAGGGAATATATGATGAATGTCGGCCAAAGCTATGCCTTTATCAAGAGGCAGCCAATTTTGGCTGTGCAGGGGAATTATCACCCATGCAAACCAAATTATAAATAACAATTTTATTATTTTCATTCTTTAATAAATTTAGTAGTAAATCGCTTACCTGTGTTATCAATAACTTCGATTAAATAAATACTACTTGGTAAATTACTAATGTTTATTTTTAGTAATTTTTCCTTTTTAATATTTTCATAATTAACAATCTGCTTTCCCATTACATCAAAAATAATTGTTGCATCAATTTCACTTGTATGATCATCCAGCCAAATTGAAATGTAATTATCGGCAGGATTTGGATATATTAGAATATTTTTGGTCTCATGTTTAATTTCACTTAATCCTGTCCAATTTTCGTTATAAAGAGAATCTGATGTTAGACAAACATCATCAATATAATAATACGTATAGTCAGGAT
>CAZNRQ010000239.1:0-5549 GCA_964574845.1 uncultured Bacteroidales bacterium | reverse complement strand
AAAAAAATATACTGCAGGTCTGTTTCATCTTTTGCTCTGGGAAAAAGGAAATAAAAAGGCAAGGGTTCCCTACACACTATTGTTTCTCGAACGAAACATCCGCGATCTGGGTTTGAATATCGTACTGATTGATGAGTTTGTTGATTCGGACTATGAGTCTATTCTTAAAACATACCAGGATCGACTGTTACTTATAGGCGTCAGCACCATGACAGGTTATCAGTTGGTAGGTGCTTTACGTTTTTCGGAACTTGCACGTAAGATAAGCAACGCACCTGTTTTATGGGGTGGGTGGCATCCTACCATTTTACCTGAGCAGACCCTCGAGAATGAACTGGTTGATATGGTCATCTTGGGTCAGGGTGAAGAGCCTTTGCGTAATTTGCTTATCGCCCTGATCTCGCAAAGCGATTATACTAATATTCATGGGTTAGGATATAAAAAGGATGGGGAGATCGTCATCAATCCGCGCGATAAATACAAAGATGCCTTTACTTTTCCGAAGTTAGATTATGGCTTGATTGATATCCGCAATTATATTTATAGCAACTGGTATACGGAAAGATCGATTCGCTACATCACCACACAGGGCTGTCCTTACAAATGCGGATTCTGCAGCATGGCCCTGGTCTATGAACGAAAATGGTTCCATAAAACGGTTCCTGAGATCGTCGATGAATTGGAATACTTTATTAAGGTAGGGGACATTGATGGGGTGAAATTTGATGATGACAACTTTTTTGTGAATCGTGAATTTGTCATGGAACTCTGTCATGAAATGATACGCCGTAAACTCAATTTGAAATGGTTCACGCAGGGGCATGCTTCTCACCTGCTAAAGCATTTCAAAGAGGAAGACTTTTATGTAATGCGCGAGTCAGGGGCTAATATGATATCAATTGGTGCCGAATCGGGCGATCAGGTAGTACTCGACCTTATAGCAAAAAACAACAAGGTAGAGGATAACATCGCTTGCAGCGAAATGTTTCACAAGGTCAATATTCAGTCCTTCTATACGGTGATGGTTTGTTTTCCGGTCGATCCCGAACGTGATTTTAATGCCACCCTCAATCTATTGATGGAAGCCAAACTGATAGATGTCAGATTCAGAACCTTATTGAGTTTTTATACGCCTTACCCTGGCACCGATCTTTACGAACTGGCTCTGAAAAATGGTTATAATCCGCCGCAGTCGCTTACCGAATGGTCGGTTCATACATTCAAACAGGTGAGAATGCCCTGGGTTGATCCTAAATTCTATCGCAAAGCATGGCGTTTTATTGATTTCTATTTACCCATGGCTGATCCCTATTTGTATAAAAAAGCCAGTAAACCTATGCGTCCTTTGGTATTTCTGCTCCGCCTTATGTTCTACGATCTGGTGCGTTGGCGTTTCAAGCATAAGAACCTTAGATTTCCCATTGAGGCCAATGTTGTTTTGTTTACCATACGAATGACTAATAAGTTGTTAGGAACAAATTTGAAGCTAAGAATTTCCAAAGAAGGATTTTTTGATTGAGATAGGCCGTTTATAGAAAAAATAAGTTACTTTTGAAAATATTATACCTGAATTATGAATATCGAAGATTTTATCCTGAAGATTGAAGATGAGTTTGAAGATCTGGTTCCTCACAAACTCAAACCCGAGAGTAAATTCCGGGAAATATTTGACTGGAATTCGGTGAATGCCCTAACCATGATTGCCATGGTCGATTGCGAATATGATGTGATGCTGGTAGCCGAAGATTTTCAAAAATCAAAGACCATTCAGGATCTTTACAATATCGTTTTGGCTAAGTCTGCACAGTAATGGCTTTCTTCAGCATACCCCATACCCGTATTGCAGGTATCAGCACCTGTGTGCCGAAAAATATTGTCGCCAATAAAGATTATAAGTGGATAGGCGCCAAAGAGCGTGAATTGCTTATCAGGAAAATAGGTGTGGCTGAAAAACGTATTGTTACTAAGGGTATGACGGCTTCCGACCTTTGTTTTGAAGCCGGTAAGAAACTCATAGAAGACCTTAATTGGAATAAAGAAGAAATAGAACTGGTGATATTCGTTTCGCAGTCCCGCGATTATCTTTTGCCGGCTACGGCCTGCATACTTCAGGATAAGCTGGGATTGCCTAAGTCGTGCCTTGCCATTGATATGAACCTGGGTTGTTCAGGATATGTGTATGGCTTGTCCTTTATGGCCAACTACATTGCTCACTGCAATATTAAAAAAGCATTGATGCTGATAGGCGATGTAACACCTTTGGCCTCATACCGCGATAAAACGGCATATCCCTTGTTTGGCGATGCCGGTGCTGCTACAGCTCTGGAGTATGACGAAAAAGCAGCTCCCATGCACTTCAACCTGATGTCCGATGGTTCGGGTTACGAAGCCATCATCATCCCTGATGGCGGCATGCGTAATTATCCTACCAAAAAATCTTTCGATTACAAAAGCTACGGAAAAGGAATTATTCGTAATAAATTACAGATAGCACTCGATGGTTATGCCGTGTTCAACTTCTCTTTGCGCGAAGTAGCTCCCAACGTAAATGCTGTACTGCAGCATAATAATATTTCTATCGACACAGTGGATTATTTTCTCTTTCATCAGGCCAACCTGCTTATTAATGAAGCGATACGAAAGAAATTAAAACTTACTCCCGAACGTGTTCCCAATTCATTAAATAAATTTGGCAATACCAGTTCGGCTTCTATTCCTACGACCATAGTATCGCAAATACAACAGCAGGTGACCTCTCATAAGCTGAAAATGCTGTTTTGCGGTTTTGGAGTTGGACTTTCATGGGGTTCGGTGGTGGTCGAAACTGAAAATATTTGTTGTCCCGACGTAATTGAATTGTAAACTCACGCTGTTATGCACTCACTTTTTGATCTGAGCGGAAAAACCATTTTAGTTACCGGAGCATCCTCCGGAATTGGGAAACAATGTGCTATCACTATTTCAGAATGCGGAGGCAAACTTGTTATCACCGGTCGTGATACGAATCGTCTGAACGAAACCTTTCTTATGCTTAAGGGCGAAGGACATCAGCAGATCATAGCTGACCTTTCCACCGACAATGCTATAGAACAACTGGTTGAAAAACTACCGTTATTGAACGGTATGGTGCATTGTGCCGGCATCACGGCACCCATTCCTGTGAAGTTCATACGCTCCCGCCATATTGACGATATGATGAGGGTCAATTATCATGCGCCAGTACTGCTTACCACCCGCATATTGAGCAAAAAGAAACTGCTGGATAACGCTTCCATAGTGTTTTTCTCTACCATAGCTACCAAATTTCCTTATTACGGAGGTTCTTTATACATCAGTTCGAAATCGGCTCTCTCGGGTTTTTCTATGGTGTTGGCATTAGAACTGGCACCCAAAGGGATTCGTTCCAACTGCCTGCTGCCGGGCTTTGTCCGCACTCCCATGTACGAAGCCACCGAACAGCATGCTTCGCCCGAAGCCATGCAGAAGTTCGAAATGTTGCATCCGCTGGGGATAGGTGAACCCAAAGATGTGGCTGGCCCGGTTTGCTTCCTTCTATCCGATGCAGCCCGCTGGATCACCGGTATTAATATACCACTGGGTGGAAGTTTGTGATTTAATTCCGTTTTCAAATAATTTTTTTATACTTTTGAATCACAAAATATCAGAGTGTCAGAAGTAGAATATTCCGTAATCATCCCTGTTTATAACAGCAGCAGTACCTTGTGCGAACTTTTCAACCGTTTGCAGAAGTGTTTTTCTGTGATTGGTAAAAGTTACGAATTGATTTTTGTGGACGATGGCAGCAGCGATAACAGCTGGAAAATACTGGCCGATCTGAAGAAACAAAATCCCGATAATATCAAAGCCATTCGTTTTGTGCACAATTTTGGGCAGCATAATGCTATCTTCTGCGGTTTGTCGCATGCCTCAGGCAATTTTCTGATTACCCTGGATGATGACCTGCAGCATCCCCCCGAAGAGATACCCAAGCTCATCAAAAAATATCAGGAGACATCATCTGATCTTATTTATGGGTTTTACAAAAAGAAAAAACATAGTCCGTTTCGCAATTTTGGCAGCCGCATGATAAAGAAATCGGCCAAGGTACTATATGATGCTCCTGGTGAAGGTTCTTCGTTTAGGATGATCACTCGCCAACTCGCCAGCCAGATACTGGAGCATGCACAGAATTTTGTCTTCATTGATGAACTCCTGCTTTGGTACACAGGGGATATTTCTTTCATTAAAGTGGAGCATGAGAAAAGAAAATCTGGAAAATCAGGCTATTCGAAAATCAAATTGTTCAAACTGAGCCTGAACCTTATGTTGTATTATACTGCCATTCCACTGAAAATGATGATCTATGGTGGTTTTACAGCGGCTTTCCTTTCGTTTTTGATGGGTGCCTTTTTTATCTGGAAAAAGTTGGTGCTCCATGTAGCTCCTCATGGCTATACTTCTATCATTGTGACCATACTGTTTTCCATGGGCAGTATTATTTTGTGCCTCGGCATTATAGGTGAGTACCTTATCCGCATCTATATGGTGCAGAATAAGAAACCTCCCTACGCCATCAAACAAAAGCTTTTATGAGGATCAGCAAGTATGGTATTACCCTCATCCGTCTGACGGAGGATGATCTGGAATTGGTTCGCGTCAAGCGTAATTCTGCTGAGGTCAGCAACTATATGCATTACCGCGAACACATCACCCCCGAAATGCAGACTGCCTGGTTCAAATCCATTGACAATGCCAACAACTTCTACTATATCATAGAGTATAAATCAAAGAAAATTGGTTTGGTTAACGATAAGAACATCGACTGGGAGCATAAGATTTCAGAAGGCGGCTTGTTCATCTGGGACGAGCGTTATGTCAATACTATTGTGCCTTTGCTGGTTTCTTATCTGGTGATTGAGATAGCTTTTTATATTCTGGGTTGGGATAAATCTTTTATCAAAGTATTGAAGTCGAATCGCAGGGCGGTTGATTTTAATATCTCTCTCGGATTTTCTATGGTGGACGATTCGGATGATCTGGAGTATATTCTATTGATGCTGACACGACAACAATTCGAAGAGAAAGCCAGGAAACTGAAAAAAGTGATCAGCCACCTGCCTGCCAACCAACGCATACTTTTAAGCTTCGATAAGCAGGACGACACCAACGGTACCCGCCGGGCCGTGGAAAAAATTCTTACCTATGCACAGCCTTCGGTGCTGGCAGAAAAGGTGGAAGTTGTTTATGAATAGCCGAATTCAGGATTTTCATTTTGGCAGTTGAAGCAACAAAAAACAAAAAGCAAAAAACAAATAAATTCCAAAGAAACAAAAATGAAATTCAAAATTTGTTAATTGTATTTTATTATTTAAATAACCCAAATCTGCAAATTCATTCTGAGTTAGTTCTTCCTGACTCCTTACTTCCGACTTCCTACTTCTTCTGAAACATCTTCCAGTCGTGTTTGAAAATCATGGCGAGGCCATTGATGATCTTCATGCGCAGGGCTAGGGGGAGTTTGTGTATGGCACCCATTACAAAATATAGGG
>CAZNRQ010000238.1:0-5550 GCA_964574845.1 uncultured Bacteroidales bacterium | reverse complement strand
TTGCCACCGTCGGAGATATGCCTTCGCAGAATGATTGATTGGGATTACCTGTAGGAGCATTAGGAGAGTTAATAGTGACAGTAACATTTAAGCGCGTATTGCTTTCACATCCATTAACCGTCTGACTTGCATAATAGTGATTGCCATTTACTAAAGCAGTTCCGGTACCTAATGGTGATCCACCTGTTGAAGCAGCATACCATTGAATATTTGCCCCGGTAGCTACTAAGCCTGCAACTGTTCCCGAGTTGCAGAATGTTTGAGGTGTAGATCCCGTTGGAGATGAAGGAATAGAGTTAATAGTTACAGATGATGTTGTATTACTACAACCTGTAGAAGTTTGAGTGTAAGTAAAGGTAGCACTACCAGCAGTAACCCCTGAAACAACTCCACCAGAGTTAACAGTTGCTATCCCATTATTACTACTAATCCAAGTCCCTGCACTTGCTGGTAAAACATTGGTCGAACTTCCGATGCAAATGCTAGAGCTACCAGATATACTAACACTTGGTAATGCAATAAGTGTTACAGAAAATCCAACAGGAGTGCTTGAATATCCGGTTGAAGAGTTTTTAACAGTAATGGTTGCATTATATACTCCATCTGTGGCACCTGATGGCACTACCAATGGAATAGGTGATGAAGGTAATGTCGTTAGAGCAACATCCACAAATCCTTGCCCTTCAGCAGTTGCATCATAATCAATACTATACTGATCGGGTGATTGTGAAGTTCCTGTGTATGTTAGGTTTGCAGAGGTTGATCCCTTACATACGGAAGGACTGCTTCCTAATGTAATAGATGGATTACAACCATTTACCGTTATAATACCTGTCGCATTTACTGTACCACAACCACCTGTTAAAGGAATACTGTAATTGAATGTACCTGTATTAGTAGGAGTCCCGCTAATTGTAATAGTATTGGATGCCCATGTAGCACTTACACCATTGGGTAATCCAGTTGCAGAACCAATTCCGGTTGCAAGTGTTGTGGTATGGGTAATCGGTGTTAACGCAGAATTTACACAAATGGTAGGTGAAGAAGATGCAGCTCCTGCAGTCATATTGGCAGTGACGTAAATTGTTCCTGTAGCATTCACTGAACTGCAACCACCTGTTAAAGGAATAGAATAGTTAAAGGTTCCCGATACAGATGGCGTGCCACTAATAGTGATGGTATTACTTGCCCATGATGCATTTACACCAGATGGCAGACCTGTTGCTGCACCAATACCTGTTGCTCCTGTGGTTGTTATTGTAATGTTGGGCGATAAAGCAGTATTGATACACAAAGTAGGAGTCGAAGATGGTGCACTGACGGTATTAGTCGGAGTTACGGTTATAACCACCTGATTGCTGTAAGAAGTTCCGCATCCATTTATTGCATAATACCTAATACTTTTACCATTATCTGAATAAGCTACATTATAAGGAACTGTGAGATTGACGAATGAACCTCCACCGACAGTAGTTTCCAATTGCCATCCTTGTGCAGTTACTGTAGAACCGTTTGCTGTGACAGTTGGAGCAGACGGATTTAATGATCCTCCAGAACACAAAGCAGCCGGAACTGAAATTGCAGCAATTATTGGCATGTCGTTAATTGTTATTACGACCTGATTACTATAAGTGGTTCCGCATCCGTTTGTTGCATAATACCTGATTTTTTTACCATTATCTGTAAAAGCCACTGTATAAGGAATTGTGAGGTTAGCGAATGTTCCACTACCGACTGCAGTTTCCAATTGCCATCCCTGAGCTGTTAATGCAGAACCATTTGCTGTGACTGTTGGAGCTGATGGATTTAATGAACCACCTGCACACAAAGCAGCCGGAGCTGAAATAACTGCAATTGCTGGTGTGTTATTTACGGTAATAACGACCTGATTACTATAAGTAGTTCCGCATCCGTTAGTGGCATAATACCTGATATTTTTCCCATTATCTGCGAAAGCCACAGTATATGGAACACTTAGGTTATTGAATGAACCAGAACCTACGCCGGTTTCTAATTGCCATCCAGAAGAAATTATCGAAGAGCCATTTGGGTTTACCGATGGAGGTGTTGGACTCAATGAGCCACCTGCGCATAAGGCAGCAGGAGCTGAAATAGTGGCAATTGCCGGCAAGTCAGTAATAGTGACACTCACAGGCACAGATGCAGCAGCCGGGCAAACACCATTGGTTTTAACTGCTCGCACATACAAAGTATTTCCAGGATTACCTGAAGTCCAATTATACGGATTACTTGTTCCCCAGGAACCAGACCATGCACCACCCGTACCATTCCATTGATATTCGAAATAGTTGAAAGCACCTGTACCACCACTTTGGGTATAGGTAACATTGGCTCCACTACATACACTGGATCCAGATACAGGATTTTGAGTAACACTACCGGCATCACTTGCTGCGTCAACCTGAGTTGACACAGGACTTGAATAATATATACAAGGTCCGTTGGTAAACACACCCCTGACATAAAGAGTACCTGTGCTGGAAGTCCAGCTTCCTCCGTTTGCTACTGACCAATCTGTCCATGTTCCGCCTGTGCCGCCCCATTGATACTGGAATTTTGAGAAAGCGCTATAGGCATCCGGATATGCATTATAAGTTACAGATGTACCAGTACATACATTGGCTGAAGACACACTGATTGTACCAGTTGGATTATAATAATTTACAGTAGTAGTAATTGATTGATTGGCACTATATCCTTCTGAAACTACATAATATGTTCCTGCTGCAGTAAAATTATAACGCATGGATCCAGTCATTTGGCCCGAACATACTGGACCATAATCATCATTGTAAGATAGTTCAGCGGACCCGTTCCAAAGGTGGATATAGGTATCAAAAACTGGAGAAGTAGAGCAGTTTCCAATGTCAATGTAACCAGCTTGAGGTACATAAATAGAGTACCAAACATCATTTGTTGTGTGATTGGTACCCCCAGGATAATTATTAGCAAAACATGAACCTGCTGAATTTTGAGTATTTGATACAGGTGTACAAGAAACAGTTCCTAAATTGATAGCTGTCGAACTAGTAGTACCAGAAGCTGGATTGACTGTGAAAGTGATAGGTCCATAGCATCCACTACCTGCTCCACACTTATCAATGCATTGCACATAATAACTCGTTGTGGCTGATGGAGCAGCAATTACTAGAGTCTGACCGGTGCCCACAGCAGTCCCACCGCAACTGCCAGAATACCATTGATAATACCCACCGGTAATGTTTCCTGGAAAGCCACCAGAGCAAGACAGAGTAATGTTTCCAGATACAGGGCAAGTCATCGAAGTCGGACTAACTGAACCACTGGTTGGAGCAACCATGCCATTTGAGTTATAAGTGTAACAGGCCGAAGTTGCAGGGCAAACTCCATTTTGAACTGTTACGGTCACAGAGTTGGGATTGCCGGGAAAACAACAATTCCAGGGTGAAGTCGCGCTACCAGCACCTGCAACTGCACTTAATCCACCACAATTATATCCGTATTGCCATCCGGTGATTGTTCCGTTATAACCGGTTATTGTTTGAGAAGTTTGAGTTCCGGCCGCATTGTAAATGGCACCAGATGTTTGACAATAATATAAGGTGCCATTTCCCCATGACCCAGCACTACTGGGAGTATTAACTGTAATTGTTATAGCAGAACTAGCAGAGGTTTGGATACCGGGAGTTCCACCAGCTAAAACCTGATAAGTTACATAATAAGTTGTTGTTGTTGTTGGAGCAACAGCAATACTTGTAGCATTTGCACTAATATTATTGGCACCGGCTGATGTACCCCACATAATATTTACTAATGCATCACTTGCAAAACCAATATTTGAATATAGTGTAGTCGAAGAACCTTGGCATATGGTAGTAGCCGAAGCTGTTGGAGTAGTAGGCGTATATGGGATTTGACGGAAATAAATATTTGCTGTACCAGAGTTGGTACATGGATAAGTTTGGCAAACAAGTCTTACGGCCGTATATCCAGGTCGATAAGCAATTGTAGATGTTGTCCCAAGATAGTCATCACTATATCCAATTGAAGCACCGCAGTTTGTGCTTATTTGCTGTGTACATGCAGGATATAATGTTAACTGTGTGTCATACGAATTTCCAAAATAGGTCGTGAATTGGTAAATATAGCTTGAAGAAAGAGATCCACTACCTACAGTTGGATAGCCTATACCACCGTATTCGGAAAAATAAATGTTATTCAAATTATAAGTTGTCCAAGCTAAAGCCGGAGTGTATGGTCCATAGTATGAAGTCTGGGTTGGATTACACTGAGAATAAACTCTATTAGATGAAAATAATAAAACAATTAAGGCTAGGCCCAGAAATAAGTTAACTATTAATTTTTTTAGGGAAAATAGTTTACCAAAATTTCGAATTAAATGTAAATTAGTTTTCATAAGTTCGTTTTGATTTTAATTTATAATGCTTTTTAAAGTCGTAATATTTTTTTTCAAAAGTACTCTAATCCACTAATACCAAGGATTAGTGAAATTCTGAAATTTCCTTAGTGTTTCACTAAATCACACTAGGTAATTGCTCTATTTAGGCTACTTTACTTATTTTTTAATTGGTAAAAATACTCTTTTTTCATTAAAAAAATACTGCTACTTATCAATCAATTTGTAAAAGTACTGATAAAATTATAAAAAAGCAAGATGAATGACAAAAAAAGAACAACAAAGAGAGAAATTTATAATGAGTATAAATAAGGTATTTTGCAAATAACATTGTTGAGCAATTAAAGTTGTGAATTAATGGACGAGATTGTTTGACCTTTTCTTGCAAAATATTTTATTTAAGTATGCAGGAACAGAGTTTAATTAATATTTTTGTTTAAATTTTTCGATTTATGCGGTTCCCTTCATTTACTAAATTCAGGCTAATTCTTTTGGTAGTTCTGTTGTTTACAGGCTTGATTTATGCTAAAACCACTTCGTTTGGCTTTGTTAACTGGGATGACGACGAAAATATCAGAACCAATTCACATTATAAGGAAGCTTCTTCAGAAAACATTAAGTATCATTTTGATCACTCACGATACAAAACATTAGCAATTTGGAGTTTAATGATAGATAATGTCGTATTCGGGAAAAAGGTGGGTTGGTTTCACTTGCATAATGTATTATTGCATTTGATCAATGTTCTTTTAGTTTTTTTGTTGGCGCTTCGTATCTCAAAAAAAGAAAATATTGCTCTGTTTGTGGCTGCCCTATTTGCTTTACATCCGGTTTTTATTGAACCCATTGTTTGGATAACCGGTCGAAAAGATCTTTTGTTTGTTCTTTACTCTTTATTAGCAGTATTATCGTATATGAATTGCTTTGGTAAAAAAAAGCGAGTTTTATGGTTATTATTTACTGTTGTTTTTGTCTATTTGGCCAGTCTGGCAAAAATACAGGCATTTACTCTGCCCTTAATATTTTTTGGCTTTGATTGGTTTTTTAAACGCAAAATAAGTATTTCTCTTTTTGCAGAGAAACTGATGCTGATTGCTTTGATTTATGATAAATGGATAGTTGCTGTTCTATTC
>CAZNRQ010000237.1:0-5557 GCA_964574845.1 uncultured Bacteroidales bacterium | reverse complement strand
TCGTAGATCCAACCCTTTGCCTTAGGTCAATACACTGATATCTATCATAAAACTTCCTCTGACTATATTAATTGCCACTACTTTGTTTTCGATACTTTTGTACCTTAACTAAAACTTGCAACTATGAGGAAAATGTTTTTTCTGCTTTTGACCATACCCCTGCTGCTAAATGCACAGACAGAGATTACGCTTAAAAAAACAATTGAGCTTCAAATGACCCGGAAGGTATCGGATGAGATGCCTGGCACAAGAGGTGCTGCAGTTGCGTGGAACCCCAAACAAAAGAAATATTATGCCGCTTTTGCCGGGAACGAGAAATTTCCGCTAACAGTTTTTGATGCAAAAGGGAAAAGGCTCTCGGGTGATGAACTGAATTGTATGGTGGATATCCGCGGACTGTGGTATAACCCAAAGTCAGATAAAATCTGCGGAAACGGATATGCCGATATCGGATGGATCTGCTATAACCTCGACTCAAAAGGCATACCTCAGAGTTACGATATTAATATCTCCGGCACGAATCAGCCCGGAGACAATTGTATTGGGGTCTATAATTCCGCAAACGATATGCTTTGTTTTCTTGACGGAGAAAATGTTTATGCGTATAATTCGGATGCATTGGCAAATGAAGATAATTCAGTGAGGTTGTATCCCGGAATAAGTCATGCGGAGGATATTGATGAGTATAATGATGGCTCATACCTCAGTGAATCGTATAACAGTAATGTTTTGATATACACGGGCATAATTCATGCTGAATTTGGTCTGTTAAATGTAGTTGACAAACAGGTGGAGTTGTACGACGGCAAAACAGGCTTGCTTACACAGAAACTAAAGCTTCCGTCAAATGTACAAACCTATCCCTTATTCAATTTTAGTTATGCGAACGGGATCTACTGGGCCTTTGACCAGGAAAACAGGACTTGGTTCGGATATAAATAGAACAAGCCGGGGATATGCTATCCTTTCAATAATTCAAAAAATAAAACGTCCCCCCGTTGGGTTGAGGTGCTAACCTCAGCCCTTTTTATTATTACTAAGCTCAACATTTTTTAAATTATAATCATCAACTCTCGTTTTTCGAAAGAAGGGCGGGAGTTTTTTATGATTCTTACCGTTAACTTGACCAAACCTACCGTTAACTTAATGGACGATATTTTTCTTGCTATCGTTTGTATGTATGTTTATCTTTGGGGTTAAAATGTATTCATTAAATTACAGACCATGAAAAAACTTTTTACTCCCTTATGGATGCTGGCTCTCATACTGTTCATGTTTTCCTGCAAAAAAGACAAAGCCATCACATCCACCGACAACTACACTTCGATGGACAACTTTTATTCGAGCAATGAATCGCCTATGCAGACCTACACCATTGATGGTGCGACAGGAGGCAGTTTCACTACTCCGCAGAACACTGTTGTCAAAATCCCGGCATTTGCTTTCAAAACACCCTCGGGGGATTCGGTCAACGGACCCGTAACCATTAGCTTTAAGGATGTCTATAAGAAAAGCGATATGCTTCTCAACCAATTATCGACCAATCTTTCTGACGGACGGCCCATGAAATCGGCAGGCATGTTTTATATCAAAGCCGAAAAAGGAGGGCAGGCATTGTATATGGCTCACGGAAAATCTATCAGGGTTACCCAACCTCTAAATGGTGTGGCATTGGATCCCAATATGAGAGCTTATGTTATTCGTAAGGATTCTGCCAATGTCTGGTCAAATCCATGGATAGGAGGCAATGGCAGCTCAATAGTCTTATATGGAAATCTTGTCGACACTATCAATGGATATTTCTACAACTTGTCTCAATTTACTCCTCCTCTGGGGAACGGAACATGGTGCAATAGCGATAATCCATCTTTTTTTGCAGCATATCCCCAAACTACTCTGACTTTGGTTCCAAAAGAATCTATTGCTGATTACTCTATGCAA
Organism: uncultured Bacteroidales bacterium; assembly: GCA_964574845.1. Classification (GTDB taxonomy): domain Bacteria; phylum Bacteroidota; class Bacteroidia; order Bacteroidales; family CAIWKO01; genus CAIWKO01. The sequence goes on along the minus strand of CAZNRQ010000237.1, from coordinate 3,616 downwards.
TTGTATCTTTTTTTTAATACAGTAAATTGTGCCGTTCATATTTGGGATAATGATACGGACTTTTCCTATATTTATGCACCTGTGGGATTGCAATGCACAGCAGTAGCATTTGGCGTAAAGGATGGTAAGCTTTACTCCTGTTTTACGCTCCTTACTATAAACACCAACCTGCATGTGAATTTTTCACTTTCCGAAACCACCACGGCTGATTTCATGGCGCAGTTGAATGCCTTGAATTGAGGCTACTCCGGTCAATATTTGAAATCCTGATGAGGCATGAAAATGAAAACCAGTAATTAAATTAAAAGATGAAACATCACATCACCCACCTGCTCCTGTTTCTTCTCATTCCTCTGTGTGCCATTTCGCAAAACGGACATTTTGAAGGGGTTATCCATTACAAATTCAAGTGGGAAGCCACCGATCCGGGCATATACCTCAAGTCGTATAAGTCCTTTTTTGGAACAGCTTCGGTAGTATATATTCAGCCTGGTCGGTATAAGCAGGTCTACTTAAATACCAAAGGTCTGGAATTCGTACAATATGATTACAGGATCAATTTCTACTATTTTAAGTTATTCGGGAAAGACACAATCTTTTATAATGATTGCATTGAGAACAAGATCAACTATCGACTTGCTAAAACTGGTTTTGAGAAAAAAGTTCTGGGATATCAGTGCAAACAACTCCTGGTCATAGGCGACAATGATGTGTCGGAATACTACTATACAGAAGCTTTACCTGTGGATCCTGCATATTACACTAATCACAAGATGGCTGCATACGATCAGATCACGGAACAAACCCGGTCAGTCTACCTGATGAATGTTTCTTCCTTTAAGGGAATTAAGATTACTACTATTGCCCGTCATATCTCTCAGAAGAAATTGGAAGATAAGATATTTGAGCTGCCTGATTTTCCGTTGAAAAAGAAAGATTAGTATTTCTACTATCCCTTCATCCATTTTTCTATTTATTATTAAATGAAATTATATAAATTTGTACTGCTGTCAGGGAAGATGCGTGACGATAATTTCAAATATTATGAGCATGAAAAAGATTCTTTTTTTATTTCTCTTTTTAACCTCCGGTAATTTATTTGCACAGTGGCAACAAACCAACGGTCCAGGCGATGGACGTATGCGATGCATTGCTGCTTACGATTCTGTTCTGTTTGCAGGTCACGAAGATGAGGGCTTGTTTGTTTCCTATGATAATGGAGCCAATTGGAGTAAAACCATTAATCATCATAGGATTGCAGATATTGCAGTTTCCGGTTCAAGAATTTATACGGCTACTCTTGGAGCCGGCATTATGATTTCAACAGACAATGGAATTAGCTGGAATTTTGCAAATGACGGATTCACTAACCAGTATTTTCTTTCGGTCGTTGCCGATGATTCTTGTGTTTATGCCGGAAGTGGTGGTAGCGGAGTATTTTTATCATTAAATAATGCTATCAGTTGGTCTGCAGTAAATAATGGTTTGACCAATCTTCAGATAAGAGCATTGGCATTGAAAGGTCAAAAGATTTTTGCCGCTACTGATTCCGGAGTTTTTGTTTCTTCCAATAGAGGTGCCAATTGGATGGCCATCGACAGCGGCCTGAGCAACCTAAAGATCTTGTGTTTGACGGTTAAGGATTCTTTGATTTTTGCGGGTACTGAAAATGGTCTTTTTCGTTCATCTGATGATGGTATGCACTGGAGTGGATTAAACAGCGGACTGGCAAATGTTAACATCAGGGATATTGCCTGTAAAGATTCCGTAATACTGATTGGTACCTTAACTGGCATATACAGATCGATGAATAATGGGGTCTCATGGTCATTAGCCAACAACGGTATCCTCACACAGATCGTCAATTCATTAATGGTAAGAGATTCTGAGATATTTACTACTACCATGGAAGGAATATACCGTTCGTCGGATAACGGATCGTCGTGGGATTTTGTTAGCAATGGATTGGCTTATTCGGGTGTATCTGCATTTTATATGAACGGATCAAAAATTTATGCAGGAGCTAGCTTTGGGGTATTCATGACGGAAGACAAAGGCCAGCATTGGACCTTGATGAGCGAGGGTTTACCTATTACCTGGGTTAATTCTTTGAAAAAAATCAATTCCGTTTTATATGCAGGAACCTATAAAGGACTTTATTATTCGACGGATGAAGGATTAAACTGGGTGCATATGAATAATGGTATTCCCCAATGCGGGATTTTTGATATAGCAGACTATTGCAATAATATATTCATTTCAACCACTGCTGATGTTTATCGTTCACTAAATTCCGGGGCAAGTTGGGGTAGTTCATTTTTTTGGGGCGGATCCGGCACTCTGGAAACCATTGGCTCAAATGTATTCTGCGGGACCATGGGAGGCGGCGTTTATTTGTCCACAGATAGCGGCTCTTTCTGGAATCCCGTTAACAATGAATTGACCGATCTTAATATTGTTGATGTGGCTGCCCTCGGATCATATATTGTTGCCGCTTCAAACGAGGAAGTTTTTTTGTCTCAAAATAATGGAGCCAATTGGGAAGTAATAAGTAATGGATTTCCGGCTACTTATATATATTGTTTAGGAGTGATAGAAACCAATTTATTTTGCTTTACACAGGAAGGATTATTCCTTACAAAAGATTTCGGTAAGGAGTGGAAGTATGTGGGTGAAGGGCTTCCGATTAATTTTATTTATTCTATGGCCACAGATGGAATAGACATTTATCTTGGCAGCAATGGCTATGGCGTCTGGAAACGTCCATTATCCGAATTATTTATACCTGTACCTCAACCTGATTATAATGATTTTCTGATTTATCCAAATCCGGCTTTGGACCACTTTACTATTGAAACCACTGAAAACTCTGCAGAAACCACACTCTCTGTTTACAACGTTATGGGGCAGGAGATAATGAGGAAGGTGATCACCGAAAATCTAACGGATATTGATGTCAGCACCTTATCAGGGGGAGTATATTTCGTAAGATTTGAGCATGACAAGAAAATTGAGATAGCAAAATTGATAAGAAAGTAAGATCAAAATAATTCAGCAAAAAAAAATAGTTATAGGCTTTTGCTGGAAACTATCTAAGATCGGAGGCCCAACTGTATTTGAGATCATGCTCGTCGTTTTCTTATTGCTATCATTAATTCGCGCAAAAGCTGCGAAACTTGCAACTTTATCTCCCAATTGTGTAAGCATCTCAATTAGCTTGGACAATAACTTTGCACAAGAATCTATAACTACCTAAAACAGATCTTATGCTGGGAGAATTGAACGAAGAACAAATGGATCAGGTGCTAACTAATAATTTGGTAGGCCGAATCGGTTGTTATGCCGATGAAAAAATGTACGTAGTCCCGGTAACCTATCTTTATACGGAGGGATGCCTTTTGGGGCATACCATCATTGGTATGAAAACCAAAATGCTGAAAAAGAATCCTAAGTGTTGTTTTGAAGTGGACAATTTGCAGAACATAGCCAACTGGCAGAGTGTGATCGTCTGGGGTACATTTGAAGAGTTGCAGGGCGAAGAAGCCAAAGGCGCCATGCAAAAACTCCTCACACATTTTATGCCCCTCATGACCAGCGAAAGCAGTCAGCCCACTCA
>CAZNRQ010000236.1:0-5578 GCA_964574845.1 uncultured Bacteroidales bacterium | reverse complement strand
CGGAAGTAATTATTATGTAATTCTTTGTTTCGTCGAATGCAGCACCCTGAATAGTAACATTGTTTGCAGCATTGTCTTTTATGCTCATACGGATACCCGTTTCGGGCATACCGCCTTTCTGAGCCAGATAGGTTAGCAGCAGTTTTACCTTATCGCCTTTAAGTTCCAAAGCTACCAGTTCGTTCTCGAAAGGCATCAGTTCATATACATTACGCATCGTTATGGCTCCTTTGGGCAGCCCGGTACGCAATCCGCCATAATTGAGCAAACAGATAGGGGCAGTCAGGTTATTGGCTTTTTTGAAGTATTGGTTACCTATATCATATACCAGGTCCGAAATAAAATTATTCAGAAGACCTTCGGGTTGATCCTTATACATGGTAATTTCTGAGTAGGCAAGTACTTCGCCCATCTGCGAATCAATTTGTACTTTATAGGGTTGAATAATGGTGAGAGTCAACGAATCGGGTTGGGGAACATTTACTGAATCTAAAATGGTAACTTTTCCCTCGGTTTTATCACGCTGAACCAGAAATTGTGTTTTGCATGATGCTAAAATAAGCAACGTACAAATCAGGATCAAAAACGAATTTCTTTTGTTCATCATGGTTTTGTTCAGTTAAATCCTTCTTAAGAGCAGTTATATCTGAAATGCTTGTTTCTAAAGACTTGCAGAGATTCAGACCTGCTGAAAAAGGGGGAGCAAATTACACTCTTTTTTTCGGATTATGCAACAGAATTTTTCAGGTTTTTTTTATTATTTCTATAAAAAAACCATAAGCTAAAGATGCCTAGTAGTATAATAATAATCGATATTAATTCAGCTTGTGTTGATTGAATTCCAAGCAGGCTGAATTTATTGTTAACTCTAATCTGTTCCATGAAAAAACGTTGTGTTCCGATGATGATAAGCATGATGGAAAACAAGGCTCCGCGGATGTTTATCTTTTTACGCAGAAACCATAGCAAAAGGAAAAATATTGTGCATAACAGAAAATCGTAAAATGAAGTGGGAAACACAGGGTTTTCGAGTATGGTGCAGAATTTTCCTGTACAAGGGTCTATAGGAATGCCTTCTCCAATCACATTATGGGGGAATTTGAAGGCCCACATCCAGTCGGGTAACCAACTAAGCCATTCAGGTTTGGGACGCAAATTGGCAATACCCCAGCAGCCATCACCGGAAACCATACATCCCATGCGCCCTATGCCATAACTAATCATTAAGGCCGGGGCCGAAGAATCAATAAGGTCAAGTATAGGTATCTTGTTTCGGCGCGCGTACCACGCAACAGTTAAAGATCCAACGATAAGTCCCCCATAAAAGGTAAGGCCCATGAAGGAGAAAATAGAATTGATTGGGTCGTTAATGAGTTCAGGAAGGTTTTCGAGGTTGTGAAACAGTTTGGCCCCAAGCAAACCTGATACGGCAGTAATAATGAGTATATTTCCTGACAGTTGATAAGGGTGGACTTCGGTATCTTCCCAAACCGGCTTCTCCAATTGGGCTTTCTTTTTGCTATAAAAGCGCCAAACCACCATTATAGCTGCCATAGCAATGGCTCCAATGATACTTCCCTGAGCCGAAAAAATATAATTCTGTGGATTGTCCGCAAAAAGGCTATAGTCGAAAACTACCCCCAATATTTTGTAGCCAGCAATCAACCCGAAAATACCCACCATGATAAGTTCACTTACACTAGCAGGAGCTCCTTTGAGAACTTTTTTGCTAATAACATGGAGCATACCTTCTTTTTCCTTGCGCTTCAGTTCCATCTTGATGATGTATGCACCCGTAAGGAATGCCAATGCCACAAAAAATCCATAACTCTGTATGGGAAGGCTGATATGAGTGCCAAAAAAATAATTGAAGACGTCTGAAATTTGTGGGAACATAACTTAATATTGTTTAATGGTATGGCTAGCTTTTGATTTTTTGTAGTTCTGAAATACAAACTCCATCTGTGTCAATCTGCAGGATTTTAACGGTTTGTATTGAGTTAATAATTGCATTATCGAATTTGGTTTTCACTCGGATATAATTGTCGCTAAAGCCGGAAAGATATCCATCATGTACTTCTGATTCGAATAATACCTCGCATACTCTACCTATATGACTTTCGTAGAAACGTGATTTCTTAAATTCCGAAAGCCTGTGGAGTTTCATGCTTCTGTATTTTTTTACATCAGCTCCCACTGCCGATTCCATTTTTGCGGCCTTGGTATTATTTCGCTCGGAATAAGTAAAAACGTGCATGTAGGAAATGTCCAGACTTTCAAGAAAATCATAGCCTTCCTGAAAATCACTGTCATCTTCTCCCGGGAACCCCGTAATAATATCGGTAGCTATACAGGCATGCGGAATTATTTCTTTTATAGTTTTTACTTTTGAGGCAAAGTGTTCCATGTTATACTTACGGTTCATCAACTTAAGAATCTTGTCCGCCCCGGCCTGCAAGGGTATGTGAAAATGAGGCATAAAAATCTTTGTTCCGGCAAATAAGGTAATGATGTCCTTATGCAAAAGGTCTGGTTCTATGGATGACAAACGGATTCTGTCAATATTTTCAAAATCTTGCAAGGCATTTAGCAATTCATAAATAGATTCTCCGTTCTTGCGCCCAAAATCCCCTATATTGATGCCTGTTAGCACTAGCTCCTTACACCCGGTTTTCGTTGCTTCACGAATACTTGCAAGTGTATCAGTCAAAGTTCCGCTCCGACTGTTACCGCGGGCATAGGGGATGGTACAATAGGAGCAATAGTAATCACAACCATCCTGAATTTTGAAAAAGGTTCGGGTCCTGCTTCCGGATGACCACGAAGGGGTAAAGAAATTTTTATCCGATTCAGTCGGGAGTTTCCCCGAACTCATAATTTCAGGGAGTGAGAATTTATCCGAATTTCCCAACAATATCAGATCGTCCCCTTCTTTTGCCAGTTTGGCTTTGTTCAATTCAGGCATACATCCTATCACGGCAATTTTTGCTTCGGGATTACGCTTTTTTGCCTGACGTATGCCCGCTATGCATTTGCGTTCGGCCTGTTGAGTGACCATGCACGAGTGAATAACGTAGATGTCAGCTTTCTGTTTGAAGTCAATAATGCTGAACCCGGATTCGGTAAACTGCCGGATAAGGGTAGATGATTCTGCAAAATTCAATTTACAGCCGAGGGTATGAAAGGCAACAGTTTTCATTTTATAGGAGTGCAAAGGTAGTAATAAGTTGAAAGCGATAAGCCACAAGTTTGTCAAGATACGAGGGAATTATCAGATAGTGATTTGGATTTGACGGTTTTATTTTTCGAAATAGTGCTGGTAGTTGAAAAATTATTGAACTTTGCGAAAAATATAATGTAGTCTATGTACCGTCTTTTTTTCTTTCTATCAGTTTTCCTTATAAGTTCTGAATTGTTTTCCCAGCATACCAATGTGATGATATCCGATCAGTTCGATCCTAATGAGCCAAGCATTATGATCAATCCTCGTAATACTAACCAGATTGTCGCCGGTGCCAATCTTAGTAATTTTTACTATTCTTCTAATGCTGGCCAGTCCTGGACCAAAGGCCTAATATCCTCTTCAAATGGTGTATGGGGCGACCCTACCATAATTGTTGATACCACAGGCAGTTTCTATTTTTTTCATTTATCTAACCCTCCTGGCGGCAATTGGATCGATAGAATCGTTTGCCAAAAAATGAGTAGTTTAGGTGCCACCTGGAGCGATGGAACCTACTTCGGGTTGAATGGCACCAAAGCTCAGGACAAACAATGGGCAGTGGTCGATCCACGAAATAACAACATCTACGTTACATGGACCGAATTTGATCAATATAATTCAAGTTTGCCAACAGATAGTTCCAGAATTCTGTTTGTAAAATCTATCGATGGGGGTCTAACATGGAGCAATCCGTTCCGCATTAATCACTATTCCGGAGATTGTCTCGACATGGATTCTACAACAGAAGGAGCGGTTCCTGCGGTAGGCCCCAACGGTGAGTTATATGTGTCATGGGCTGGCCCAAATGGAATTGTTTTCAATAAATCGAATGATGAGGGAGCCACGTGGTTGCCAATGGAACAATTCGTAACAGATTTTCCTGATGGGTGGGATTTTATGATACCCGGCATCAACCGTAGCAATGGTTTGCCGGTCACCTGTTGCGATATTTCCGATGGCCCTTACCGCGGCAACATCTATATCAACTGGATCGATCATCGAAACGGAGCAAATGATCCCGATGTATGGCTTATAAAGTCTTCCGATGGCGGACAAAACTGGAGTCTCCCCATACGTGTGAATGACGATGGGGCAGGTAATACCCAATTTTTCACATGGATGACCGTCGATCAAAAAACCGGTTACCTCTATTTTGTTTACTACGATCGCCGCAATTATAATGACAACCGCACCGATGTTTATATGGCCGTTTCTAAAAACGGAGGCGATAATTTTGTGAACTTTAAAATAAGTACCAGTCCCTTCACCCCGGTTTCATCAGTTTTCTTTGGCGACTATACCAATATTTCGGCCTGCAACAATGTCGTCCGACCCATATGGGCACGCTGCGATACCGGCGCCATGTCAATATGGACAGCCTTGATCGATCCCGTTTTTTTAGGCACAGATGCTGAACCTGATAATGGACTCATGCTCGACCAGAATTCACCCAATCCGTTCAACGGTAGTACCGTTTTTGCATTTAAGCTTCGCCGTGCAGATAAAGTTAGCCTAAAAGTTTTCGACATTTTTGGCCGCGAAGTAGCAACCTTGATCGACAACGAAGTGCTCCAACCCGGCAAATATCGTCGTCAGTTCGATGCTTCCGGCAAACAATTTTCAAATGGAGTGTATTTTTTCAGCTTGATAACTTCCGATAAGGTAGTGACAAAGAAAATGGTGCTGGAGAAGTGAGGTGAAAATTTTTAATCATTGATGTCCGCTAAAAATAGTTGACCCTTATGAAATACTATGTTATCTGTGCTTTCATAATGTCGCTACTAACAAGGCTCTAAATAGTGCCATCTGTCCGCCGGCTCGCGGATGGTAGAACAGTCAATTAAGAATCAAACAAAAGTGCCATAGGTACGACATTATTTGTTTATGAATTTTTTCCTGACACCAATGATCTCCCTATTTAAAAACCCCCGAAATTCTGCCTAAAAAATATTTGGCAAATTCGATTAATCTCACGAACTTTGCCACCGAAAATTCCAAAATCATATCGTTCTTTTCAGTCATTGCAAATTCTTTTTTACCCCGTAAATACTGCATTACGGAACTACTAAATTGAAACTAAAATAACTCAACTATATGTCTGCTCATCACGAAAACCCTTCATTGAGCGCTCACCTGCAACACGCCACTGAAGTCAAAAGTGCCAAATGTTATCAATGTGGCAAATGTTCGGCCGGTTGTCCCGTGTCAACCGAAATGGAATACCCTCCCAGCGTGGTCATGCGCCTGCTTCAGACGGAAGACCCCCTGAACGATATGAAACTCCTGAAATCGCAGGCCATATGGCTGTGCGTGTCGTGCGAGATGTGCCTTTCGCGCTGCCCGATGGAGATAGAT
>CAZNRQ010000235.1:718-5605 GCA_964574845.1 uncultured Bacteroidales bacterium | reverse complement strand
AAAATCATCTTTTGCTTTCTTTTCTGCACTATTTGTTTCAAAAACAAAAAATATTATTCCTGAAACAAGAATCAAAATAACACCTAAAAAAAGAATTGAAAAAGGAATAGGTTGTAATTTTGATTTATTTTTTAAAAAATCTTTGTTTTCAGACATATTTATTTTAAACCATGTTCATGGAAACATTTAACGTATTTTTGGTCTGTAACCATTAAATGGTTTATAAGCCAATTCTCAAGAAAATCAACTAATTCAAATGCAAATTCAACACTATATGTAGGATATTTAGCTCTCATCATAATTAATTTATCATTAAATTCTTTGTGCCTTGCTATGTGATCTTCTTTACCTTCATAATTAAAATCATTAAAATACTTTTCTTCAGTCGTAAAATGAAACATTTTATATTTAATAAGAGATTCTATAATATTCCCTAAATGTTCTTCTGTATTATTTGCATTTATAGCATCTAATAATTCATTAATGACTTCAAACATTCTTTTATGTTGATTATCTAATTCTAAAACTCCAACACTATATATTTAATCCCTTTCTAATTTTTTCATAAATATATTATATCACCCTGTAGTAGATTTTGGAAAGAAAAATTTTAAAAAATTTTTGATCTATATATTTCCAAAATTCACTACGGGGTATCAAATTAAGTTAGTAATTAATAATAATTTTTTAAATTTCTTGCCAAGAAGAAATTACCAATGGATTGAAAGTACTAGTTGTAATATTTAAATTTCGAGTCACACCATTTACCACACCTGATATAACGACAGAACGAGTAGTCCCTCCTGTATTTGTAACTGTGTAATTGCAAGTATTGCTGTTTAATGTGAGACTGCCTGTTCCTGTATAACTATTTGTCTCTCGCATTGTTTCTAATACTACTTCTGAGCAAGCATTAACTAAAGCTTTTGCTTGATTCGAATATTTCGTATCAATACTTCCCTTTATAGACCAAGCACTGCTAGCAGACAAAGTAAGAGCAAGAGTCAAAGCAACACTACCGAGTAGTATAACTATTAGTAATGTTGAGAATCCTTTTTTGTTTTTAAAATTTGTAATCATTTTATTTTCTTAATTCTGCACTACCATTAAAACTAAAAGAATATGTACCACCTGGGCTAGATGCGGTAGATGTACTTGCTAAAGTAAAACTAATTTTAACGATATCAGAAGTACTAGGACGTGATAAATTTGAAAAAGTTAAATTACTAACTACAACTTTATTATTAGTTAAAGCAATTTGAGAACCTCCTCCTTCAGTAATATACAAAACACCACTTGTAACAGAAAAAACTGTCGGATTATTAGCTGGTGTATATGTCACCAAACTTAGATTTGAAGCAGTGTTCCCTATAGTAGGACTATTTACCTGGCTTGAATTACGAATTGTTTGAGTAATTATTTTCATTGCTTTTATTCCTTGATCATTCACTTCTAAAACATTCTGATTATTCAAACGTGTACTTGTCATACTACTTGAAAAAGAAACAAAAGCTGTGATAATCATTGAAAAAATTGCAACGTATATAATTGTTTCTACCAATGTTGTTCCTTTGTTTTTATAATTCATTTTCATAAATTAATCCCAAGTAAAATCATACCAATAATCTGTAGCAGCTGAACCTGTCGAAGCCTGTAGTGTCAGTGCTTTACCAGCTGGAGTTGCATACATTACACCATTTGTTCCATCCCACATCACACTGTCCATCTTCATTGCACCATCTGCAAACAAAATCATCATATCGTCAGATTTTAATTTAGGTATTATTCTTACAGATTTTGTAACATTACTTATTGCTCCTATACTTGTAGCTGCTACGTCCCAAGTATTTGTACTTGCAGTATATTTTTTATATTTTGGAGTACTGGTTGTGTCTGAATAAACAATAATTGCTGGTGTTCCAGAAAGTGATTCAAAACCAAGTTCATAACTAACCTGCAAACCATTATCTGTCGCACCGATAGTAGAGTTTGTTGGTTTTGAAAGAGTCGCCGTGGTTCCAGAAAAAGTTACTTTATCGCAATTTATACTTGGTGTAGTGGTCGTATATTCAGAGCATACTTGAAATTCATTTGCACCTGGTCTATCAACAACAGAAAATTTAGTAGTTATTTGTGCAACTGTTGTACCACTCAATGCTGTACCCCAAGTACCGCTACCTGAACCATTTGCTTGCCAAATTTTATATGTAGGAAACTTTGAATTATTTGCCGCAGGATACACAATCATTCCAGTTGTTGAAGTATTGCGACTCCAAGTAAAATCAACAAATCTTTGGGTTGCATTTGCTGCAGCATTTGAATGTGAAGTAATAGCTGACCAAGCAGAACCACTATAATATTCTGAAATTGTTCTTGAATTTTGAGTAAAGAAAGATGCCATAACTTCATTCGTCCCAGAACGAGCTTTAGCTACAACATAGTTCGGAATTTGACTAGCACCTAATGTTGTAAGAGAAGAAACTCCAGACCAGGCTGTACCATTCCATGTCTGCATTTTAGGAATTACCGTATTGTCTGAATAAATAACCATAAAGTTTCCATTCGCTAAATAAGTACCATCAAAATTTTGTACATCTAAATATGTTGCCGCTGTCCAAGTAGAAAGTTGAACAACATTACCCCAAGTTTTTGTAGTGCCATTGTAAACTTGCCCATAAATAAATTGAGCACTTCCATTGTAATGTCTAGATATTGCAATTTTTTCATTACGAGTCGATGAAGAATAAATTCGCACTGCACGCAATGCTTTGTTCGTAGTCGCACCATCAACGTCTGCAAGAGATCCAGCTGTACCCCATGTACCATCAGAATTATATATTTTATACTGCACTGCATCAGAAGTCGTACCGCCATTTCCATAAACCAACATTCCTTGTGGATTATAAGTATTAGTAATTGTACATACCTTACTTTGACCACCGACTAAGGTAATAGAACCACTAGAATTACAATCACCACTAAATGTTTGAATGTAAGAAGAATCAGTTGTTTCAGATACAGTATATGTTCCAGCACTCATCGAAGTTGAGACACCTTGAGAGACAGTTGTACTACCCACTTTGTATGGTGCAAAACTTGAAATCGAAAGAGGTCCACCAACTACAGTTTTATTAACAGTTACATAAGCGACGCTTTCTTCATTTGTAAGTGTACAAATTTTTGTTGTATTTGGAACAAGTGTCACTTGACCACTCGAATTACAATCACCTGAAAATGTGCCTGCATAATTAGGATCTACTGTTTCAGAAACAGTATGTAATCCAGAATTAAATGTATTTGTAGCACCTGAAGTAACAGGATTAGTGTCGACTAATAAAGTAAAATCTGAAGCAACTTTTGTGCCACCATGATTAATCACAACTTTATTTACTATAAGCTGCGAAGGCTTTTCCTCGTTGGTAATTAAACAAGTTTTAGTAGTATTTGAAACCATTGTAACTCTACCACTTGAATTACAATCACCACTAAATGTTTGAGTATAATTCGAATCAGGACTTTCGCTTACAGTATAAGTATCATTTTCAAGTAAATTAGCTTGACCTAATACAACGGTAGTAGTACCAACTTTATATGGAGCAAAATCACTAGCAACTTTTGAGCCACCATGATTAATAACAGATTTATTTACTGTAAGACCTATGCCTATATTCAATATCGCTCGCCAGTTAGTAAAATACGTACTTGATGTTACTGAATTAGTTGCAGATGATTGATCTGCCCAAGTTATAGCGACATTTACTTGTTTTTGATTAGCATTTACTGTTGATATTGTTAATTGTCTAGTAAAAATATCTGTAATATCTGAAGTACCAGCAAAATTCCATTGACCACCTGATGATGAAAGTCCATAAGTACCATCAACTAAATTACTAAAATTTGCATCACGAATATTTCTTGTAGCTTCTAATCCTTCTTCTGCTAAAACGACAGCCCTTTCTCTATTTGTAGCATTGCGGGAAACAGTAGTTACATTACCCATAGCACTATTCATCGAAATAACAAAAACTAAAAAAATAGAGATTGAAACTAAAAGTTCAACTAATGAAAAACCATTCGATAAACTCATGGTAAACCTTTTATTAATATGTAACTGTGCCTTTTGCATTTATATTTATATTTTTTGTATCAGTTCCATTTGTAAGAATTATTGTCCCGGTAGTTCCCGTTATTCCTGTTATTTTTTCAAAAACTACTTCAGACAAACCTGACGCACTTATTCCACCGGAAAAACTAATATTTTGATCGGCGGTAGTATCACGAGTTGCATATGTATTACCTTTGAAAACAACTACAGAATTTGAAATAATTTCTGCTCCCCATTTTGAATTTCCTTTACCTGATTGTGCACTTGATTGAGCAAGTCGTATTCCTTCGATTACACCGCCTGTCGCAATTTCTAAATTATTGTGTGATTTAAATTTTAAAAAAGTAGAATCAGATACTGCAAACAATAAAAGAAAGATTCCAATAACTACTAAAAGTTCTAATAAGGTAAATCCATTCGAGGATTTTTCTATAAATATTTTTTTGAAATTACATTTGATTTGATAAATCATATATTGGTCCAATTATAGCAAGCACAACAAAAGCAACAATCAAACCAACAATAACTAAAATAATCGGCTCAAGCACAGTAGCTAGGTCACGAGACATTGCTTCAGTTTTTTCCTCAAAAATAACTCCAACTTTTATTGATGTTTCTGACAATCTACCAGATTTTTCTGAAGCCAGAAAAAGTTGTTGAATGGGTATTGGAATATAATCATCTGTATTTTTGTATGTTGCGAATGCAGTCTTAAAAGAATCTCCTTGTGAGATACTTTGCTGTAAATGTTCATAGAATCTTTCATATCTCCTATATGTAGT
>CAZNRQ010000235.1:0-708 GCA_964574845.1 uncultured Bacteroidales bacterium | reverse complement strand
ATTAACTTGAAAACCTGCTTGAAGTAATACACCAAAAATATATCCAAATCTAGCAAGCTCAACACCCTCTATTAAACTTTTAATTCCAGGAATTGAAAATAAAATATAATCTCCAATAAATTTTGTTTTTTTATTAAAGAAAATAATATATACAAATGAAATTACAATAATTATTGTGCATGGAACCACCACAAGACCATAGTGAGACAAAAATGTACTAATAGCCATCAATATCCTTGTACTTAAAGGTAATACTCCATTTGATGTGTTAAAAATTGCTACAAGTTTTGGTAATACAAGCCAAGCACTAACCAAACCAACAACGAATGCAAGTATTAAAACTATTCCAGGGTACATCAAAGCTGATTTCAATCTTGATTGAAACATTTTCTCTTTATGCTGTTGAATAGTTACCAAATTTAAATGCTCAGGTAATTTACCCGCTTCTTCTCCTGAACGAATGAGTGAAATAACTCTATCAGATAAAAATTTTGTTTTTTCAAGTGCACGCCATAATGGCACTCCATCATTCACCATTTCTTCAATAGCTAGTGTTATTTTTTTCATTGCTTTACCTTTCATTGAAAGCCTTACAGAAGATAATGCATTTGAAATACCCATTCCAGAAGAAATAAGCAGACTTAGGTTTTCAATAAAATAATCTTTTTCATCTCCAAAACCAATACTAATGTATGGCCAATCTGGACG
>CAZNRQ010000234.1:2819-5605 GCA_964574845.1 uncultured Bacteroidales bacterium | reverse complement strand
GCGATAGATAGGGTTGTATTATTAACCCTAAGAATATTTCCGTTTTATAAAAATCCGTTATTTTCCATGTTCAACAAAGTCAGAAACCGACTTTTTAACATCCGAGCATTTACAAGAAACGCAATCCAGAAATTCGTTGAACTTATCCTTTAACTCTTCTGCTAAATCTTCGCTCTTTCTTGATATGTTTTTTCGGGTTTTCAAACCCTTTTGGGGTGCGAATAAAACCCCTAACAATGCGCATGCAGCAACGCCACAAACAGCTGCACCTGCAATACTTAAGATTACTTTTCCTTTTTTCATAACTTTGCTTATTATAAATTGTTGCTACTATATGTACTCTCTTGCGAGACCTTGATATTTTCTGAAGCCAATAAATGGTAAGTGAGAACTTTTTGTCTAATTCTTGTGTGAATCACAAGGCATTGCCTCGCGATTAGAAGCAATACCTTGTGAAATACGCAAACCATTATAGGGCACCAATAATTTTGTGCAATTCCTCTTTGGTTTTACCAAGCTTGATTTGAAGCTTGCCTAGCATTTCATCTTTCTTGCCTTCGGCATACATCAGATCATCATCGGTTAAGGTTGCAAATTTCTGTTTGAGTTTGCCTTTTTGTTCGTTCCAGTTTCCTTTAATTTCTGTTGAATTCATTTTCTTGAAATTTATTTGTGAATGAATTTTCACGATACAAAGGTGAGTATACTTCACTCATAGCGCGTTACATAATTATATCTATTGCTTTCACAATTTACATATTACCTTTATCTATTAATGTTGTAATACTGTGGCGACCAAACATGTTTCAAATACTATAATCGGAATTGTGTCGCTGAATTTGCGAATCGCTGGAGGTGCCGGACGTATTGATCACCTTATGCCGAAATAATTTGACCACCAGTTATATTAGTAATGAAGGTATTGAGGTGGAAAATAAAACGGTGCAGACTGATCAACTTGAGCGGCGCGTCCACAACATCACCTCAAACATGTTGTGTAAAACCTCTATTGTTATGTTGTGCTACAACTCTATTATTATGCAAAAAATAATATAAAATTTTGTAATACAACGTATTCTAATAAAAACCAGGGTAATAACAGGCGTGGGCTGATATTTAAAATGAAAAGGGCAATCTGCCCTGATTAGATAAACAAAAGGATTTCGCTTTGGATAAATAATGTTCAGAAATATCTAAAAATATTTCACTCTTTTAGTCGGAAATGCCTGTATCTATTGTATCTTTGGAGTGAAGTAAAGAAGTTCATTTCAATACAAATTGAGGCAAATTTTAGAGGTTGCAAATTAGGTTGCAAAATCGTGCAGTCGTTCTGAAACTTGCTATAATAAAGGGACGCAGAAGGTGTTTCCCACACCCATTCTCTCCGCCAGCGGTATAACGCAAAATCACGCAAAACCCCGAAAATACTACACTTTCGGGGTTTTTCATTTTTCACCATGAAGCATAAATCGGCACAAAAGACACCTATTCCGTGGGATAAATCGTGACCTATTGCGATTTATGGGAATAGGTCACGTTTTTGTTTCGTTTTACCTGTTTTTCACGTTTTTGCGCTTTGTCAGGTGACCTCATGAGTTTAATTTTAACTTAATCAAACAGGAGGTAATTTTATGACAAGAACAATGATTTCTTTGCTGTTCATAATCAGAAAAAGCAAAGCGTTAAAAAATGGAGAAGTCCCTATTTATCTGCGCATGACAAGCCGAAAACAGTCGGTGGAAATTGCAATCGGACGGAAAATCAATCCGGAATTGTGGTCAGCTGAAATCGGAGGTGCTAAAGGTAATACCAAAGAAGCCCGGGATGTGAACGACCAGATCAGCGAAGTAAAGAATCAGCTAAGAGAACTAATGCGGCAGATGCGTGAGGATGGTGAGGAAATATCGCCACTGGCTCTAAAAAACAAATGGCTTGGAATTAACCCGGACGAAAAAACGATCCTGACCATTTTTCAGGAACATAATGATAAAGTGAAACAACTCGTTGGAAAGGACTTCGCAAATGGTACGAAACAACGCTATGAGGTTACTTTCCGGCATGTGAAGGAATTCATCAAATGGAAATACAAAAAGGAAGATCTACCGCTGAGCGGAATCAATCACGAATTTCTGACCGGCATGGAGTTCTATCTTAAGACTGTTCGCAAATGCGGTCACAATTCCTCAATTAAATACGTGAAGAACTTTAAAAAGATTGTCCGCATTGCACTGGCAAGCGGTTGGATTAAAGCAGATCCGTTTGTCAACTATAAAATGTCTCTGAGAAAAGTTGACCGGGGCTTTTTAACTGAGGAAGAATTGGCCGCCATTCAAAACAAGGACTTCCCTTGCGAAAGATTGCGCCAGGTTCGGGATATTTTTCTGGTCGGCTGTATGACCGGACTTGCATATTCTGATTTGAAAAAACTCACTCAGGACAACCTTGTCAAAGGTGACGATGGGAACCTGTGGATACATGTTAACCGCACAAAGACCGATAACCCAAGCCACATACCATTATTGCCCATCGCGGCTCAGATCATAGATAAGTACAGCAATCACCCCCATTGTATTGCCAAAAACGTTCTGTTGCCGGTTTCCTCCAATCAAAGACTCAATGGCTACCTTAAAGAGATAGCAGATGTTTGCGAAATTTCGAAAGTCCTGAGTACGCACATTGCACGGCATACTTTTGCCACTACGGTTACTCTTAATAATGATGTTCCAATTGAAAGCGTTTCGAAAATGTTAGGACACAGTTCTATTAATATGACCAAAGTATATGCC
>CAZNRQ010000234.1:0-2809 GCA_964574845.1 uncultured Bacteroidales bacterium | reverse complement strand
GTATATGCCCGGCTTCTTGACAAAAAGGTAAGCAGTGACATGCAAAAGCTATTTGAGAAATACAGCAATTGACCAATAAGCCCCGGAAATTTGCCGGGGCTTTGTTTTTCTATGACGCAAATAATGGAATTAAGTGGAAAACGGAACAGAAAGAGCTAAGTCTGTGTTGTGACGCATTAACTTTGTAAAAAACTCGCTCCTATGCCCGGTCTTGTTAAAACCTTCCAGCAAATTGCTGATGAATACGGTGTTCATCGGAACACTCTGAGGATTTGGATAAAACCAATTCGTCCCCAACTCCAATTGAATAGACAACGCCTCTACTTGCTCCCATGGCAGGTTAAGCTAATCTGTGAATTTTTGAATGTGCCGGATTCTGCAAATAAGCATTGATCCCATTGTTTTATAATTCTTAAAACTATGCCGGGTAAAGTCAAATCGATGTCTGAAATAGCTCAGGAATACGGCGTCCACCGGAGCACTCTATACGACTGGATCAAGCCAATAAAAGCGAAATTGAAACTTAATCGAAAGGCATTAAAAGTCTGGCAAATTCAAATTATCTATGAGTTTTTGGATAGACCTTAACTTCAATAATCGATATGAAATCGAGGAAGTGATTTCTGTAATATCCCCAACAAATTTTACGAGGTGCAACTGTAGGAAACTGATCATCGGCAGTTTCCTCGATTAGCTGTTTTTATTTATTTATTTTCCATGCTGCCTGCGGCAACGCCAAACCTGATTATCTTTTTCATCCTTCCGAGATTGTAATGTTGGTTGGCATATAGGACGCATCGCCAGGCTCCGTTAGGACAGTATATTTCCTTTTACCATCAGAGTAGATAGCATGATTTTTAGTGCCATCCTTCCATTTTTTAATTATAGGTAGTAATATAATCACATCTAAACAATCTCTAAGAAATGACGCTGTGGCGTAAATACAAGGTTAGCGGTTATTAATTATATTTTTTTTAGTCAACAATACACCTTATATAGTTTCCATGTTTTTTATCATTTCCTTGAAGGCTTATTGATTCTCTATCATAAATTAAGAGACCTTCCCAGACACAGTCTTCATAGCTATGTTTGGAAACACTCCAAAAACAACAAAGTTCACCAATTGAGAGAAAATCTTCTGTACCCGTTAAAGGACATTTCGCCTCTATAAGATTCATATATCTGTGGATTCGGTAGCCACCTGGTAAAACGTTTAGCATACTTTTATTTGTACCATTACCATTTTCAATCCACCCATTAGAGCTTTTCATATATTTACCTGTATGTACCCCTAGTAATTCAACTAATCTGTTCCATTCTTCAATAGATGGTATATGGGTTCCTTCTGGTGCAAGCCCTCTTGGGTCATTAACCGCATACCAATTATATAGTATGCCATAGATTTTGCCATTTTCAAGATCGTTATTATAATAACACCAAACCGGTTTTCCCTCTTTACCTGCGGTATCCCATTCTTTCGTTGTTATTGCTTCTGGTATATCATCACCATTTCTAAACTTTGTTACATTCAAATTTTCTCCAAACCAAGTTTGTTCTTCAAGAATTATAGTTTTGTATGAATTCCCGTCAATATCAATAATGCTTTTTCCTTCTTTCGGCGTGATGTCAACAATTTCTTTTTGTTTTGATAATTTCTTTTGCACGGCTTCAATTCTTCTATAAGCCATACTGTTTTTTTCGTAGGAAGCTTCTTTCTCAATAGACTTATTGTAATTTGCCAATGCCTTGTCAAACTTATTTAATTCGTAATAGCAACTACCCATTAAACCATAGCATTGATAGTGCGGATATTCATTAACTAATGCTGTTAAATCAATTATTGCAGCTTCGTACTGTTGATTATAATATTTTCTCTCCGCCTCCTTATATTTTAATTCATAATTGGCAAGATTCTTTTTGAAAAGAAAATCAAGTATTCCCATTGTTGTTTTGTTTTAAGTTTTCTATATATTTCATTTGGTCTTTTCTAATGAGGAATGGAATAGTCATTATACCCATATGTATAAACAGTCCAATCCGATGTTGTCCATCTATAATTGTCCAATTGTTTTTGGTGATGTTTCTGATAATTGGAGGTATTAATTTATTACATTCTCTTATAAATTTTACCAATCCAACCATTTTATCATCCATCACAAATTTTTTGTAAAAATTTCCGTCATGGATATGACTCAACACTTTATCAATATCCAAAATAGCAATGTCATAATTATTTGGTATATCATCTGTTATCTCGGTCTTAAGTTGCATGATTGGCATTTCAGATAGTTTGTCGTGAAATATCACATTCGATTTATCAATAGATATTAAACTCATATTATTCTGCTATTTTTCGAAGGGTCTTTCATTAATTACCGCTAACGGTCGAGGCTTGCTATTCGGTGGGGCGAATCGAAACCGCTTCCTATCCTAATACACCAAAGGCAAATGAAAGAACTGCACTGTCATAAAACCCGGCTGCCCCTCTGATAGCAAGCCTTTGTAAGCGTTTCGTTAGTTTTATTCATCCTTTACACAACGAACTGAAAGACCGCTTGTCCTATCCCAATTTGCCTTATAAATAGCACTAGAGTTATTCTCCATGTGACGATGATAAGCACTCCAATCATCATCGACCTTTGAAGAAGTCCACCAGTTGCCAACACTTCCAATAGAGTTGAATGTCTTAGTATCAAAATTAAATATACCGCCAGGAAGGGCAGAGAACCCACTGCTATTTGTTGCGCCTTTATTAGTGGATATTCCGCACATAGTAGTCCACTCATTCCGCGGCAAACTGGTCCACCAA
>CAZNRQ010000233.1:0-5612 GCA_964574845.1 uncultured Bacteroidales bacterium | reverse complement strand
TTAGCTGCTACCAGCCAAAATCCAGCACTTTGAATTCTTGAAAGTATTTGTCCGGCAACATTCTTTTGGAATGCTACGGGTTTGATCATAGTAAATGTGATATCACCTGCCATATTTCTTTTTATTTAGCTACTGCAAAAATACATATTTTTATCTGCCTTTTCGATAATAATTTTTGATAAATTTGCAGAAAAACCATCTTGGATAAAAATTTTATTCTTTCTGTCAAACAACATCTCGCTGCTGATTCGCCCGTTATTATTCTCACACATTACAATCCCGACGGTGATGCCATAGGATCGTCATTGGCGATGTGGCATTTTCTTAAAAAGCAGAATTACGATGCTAATGTTATTGTTCCTAACGATTTTCCGGATTTCTACCGATGGATGCCGGGAGTTAATGAGATCAATATTTTCTCGAAACATAAAGAGAAATGTCTTGATTTGTTCGATAAAGCTGGGGTTGCCTTTTGCCTCGATTTCAATATGCCCGACAGGGTAGAGACCCTTGCTGAAGCCTTGACTGGTTTTAAGGGCCAGATTGTTCTTATTGATCATCATCAGGTTCCGTCTGATTTTTTTAAACTCTCTTATTCCAGAACAGATACATCCTCGACCTCTGAAATGGTATACGATTTTATGAGTGCTATGGATGGGGAAGACTTTATTGATAAAGATATTGCAACCTGTCTGTATGTTGGTATCATTACGGATACCGGCTCGTTCAGCTATAATTGCGATTTTCCCAATACCTATAAGGTAACTTCTGAAATATTTAAGAAAGGAATTAATGGGGAAGAGATTCATCGCTATGTATATTGCACTTTTTCTGAAAAACGCTTACGCCTGCTGGGCTATTGTTTAAGTGAAAAGCTAACTGTAGTGGATGATTTAACTACTGCTTATATCTCTATTTCAAAAGACGATATGAAGCGATTTGATTTCAATAATGGAGATAGCGAAGGAATAGTTAATTATGGCCTTACTATTAAAGGTATTAAAGTATCAGCCTTATTTTCTGAGAAAAGGGAATATGTCAAATTATCCTTGCGTTCTACAGGGAACTTTAATGTGGGTAAGTTTGCTCGTGAACATTTTAACGGTGGGGGACACAAGAATGCTTCCGGTGCCAACATCAAGAACAGTCTGGACGGAGCGATAAAACTTTTTCTTGAAACTCTGGCTCTTTATAAAAATGAACTTTCGAAATAGGAATAAAATGAGGTCATTAGCTGTAATATCCTTAATAATAACCATGCTGTTATTTTCTTTCTGTGGAAACAAACCCAAAAAAGATCTTACCATTCAGCCTGAACAATTTAAGAATGATCTGGAGAAGGTTAATAAAACTTTGGTACAAAAAGAAAACGAAGATATCGAAGACTACATTGCCCGTCATGAATGGAAGATGAAATCGACAGGGACGGGGCTCAGATACAACATATATTATAAGGGTAAAGGAGCAAGTCCGAAATCGAATAATAAAGTAGTGATACGTTTTGTTGTGAATCTTATCAATGGTATAGAATGTTACAATTCGAAAACAGACGGACTGAAACAGATAGAACTGGGTAAAGCAGAAGTAGAGAGCGGACTGGAAGAAGGCATTATGCTAATGAAAGTAGGTGATAAGGCAAAACTTATCATCCCTTCACACCTGGCATTTGGATTGCTTGGAGATGAGAATAAAATTCCAAAGCGAGCCACATTGATCTATGATGTGGAACTTATTGAAATCAAATAGACATTGCCGCAGGCTTATTTGAAATCTATTGTTTCAATTTAATTTACTATTAATTGGCTTTGATCTTTACTGTGTAGCTCCCTGTGTTGGCTGCGTTATACACTGTTTCGTAAATAGAAAGATATAAGTAGCCTGAAGCTGTAGCAGTTCCTTTGTACGAGGCACCTGCCTTGGTCATAATTCCGTTTTCACCAATCTTAAATACCAGATTGCCATAAGTTGGATAGGCTGATGCGCTGCCTGAATAATCTTCATCACCATAATCACTGGTTACACCAGCAGCCGAACTTTGCCCTCCTGGCTTATATTTATAACCAGAAAGACTCGCCAATGTTACTTCACCGCTGGCTGTAATGGTAAAATGCTGGCCGCTTTTTACGTAAATCCCGGTTTTCAGATAGCCACCATTGGTGTTGCCGCTGATATGCTTATTGGCGTTTAGAATGTAAGTCGATTCACTGCCATCGTTGCTTTTGTAAAAAATTTCCATGCTTTTTATTTTGGCTCGTGGAATCTCCAGACTGCCATAAGCAGTCTTCAAACTAATGTTTTTCAAATTGATTGATCCACCTATGCGGTATCCATCGCCTGTGACTACGATATCTTCATTTTGCGTATCATCCGTATAATTATAAAGTGATTTCAATTCCTTAAGAGCCATAGAGGCATTATAATCATCATTGAGAGAAGCCGAAAATTCAGAGGAATTTATGTAATCTTCCAGCACTGGAATGCAGCCCATATTTAAATTTATCAGGCTTTCATAAGCTTTCTTTCGAATGTCCAAAGTGGCGTTATTCAGGTCGATGACCAAAGCCTTAATTTTATCTTTGGAGGATGTTTCGGGTGTCACACCCAACTGAAGTTCGCTGATATCTTTCAAGGGAATATCCAATTTGCCCCATTTGGTAACCAGGCTGATATTATCGATCTGTGATGTTCCTGATATTACATTCCCATCGCGAAGCATAAGGCGGTAATCAGTGGATTCTTTTTGAGCAAAGGTTTGTGCCGAAAGGCATACCATTACAAAGAGGCATAAGGTGAGGGTCTTTTTCATGAAATAAAGGGTTAGGTTTATGTTGTACGCACTACAAATTCTTTACCAAAAATAAGCAATTTAGAAAATATTTCCACAAAAGTTATGGCTTCTTTGATTAATCGATATCAGTTACCATTTCATAAAGTTTCCATGGGTTATGGAAAGAATGGAAAAGGGCATTGCTATATATCAATATGCATTATTTCCAACAAAAATATTTTAACTTTGGACACTTTTATTTTAAAACCCATGAGCATTTTAGTAAACAAAGATTCAAAGATCGTTGTGCAGGGATTTACCGGCAGCGAAGGCACTTATCATGCCACACAGATGGTTGAATACGGAACCAACGTTATTGGAGGGGTAACACCCGGAAAAGGCGGCCAAACCCATATTGGTTTACCTGTTTTTAATACGGTGGCTGAGTCGGTGAAAGAGGCTGGTGCCAATGTCTCCATTATTTTTGTTCCGCCTCCATTTGCAGCGGATGCTATCATGGAAGCAGCCGATGCAGGTATCAAGGTCATCATTTGTATCACGGAGGGAATTCCTGTGCAGGATATGGTGAAAGTGAAACTCTATCTGGAAGGCAGAGATTGCAGACTTATAGGACCTAATTGTCCGGGAATTATCACTCCGGGTGAAGCCAAAGTAGGCATTATGCCGGGGTTTATTCATAAACCGGGTGTGATTGGCATTGTTTCACGCTCAGGAACCTTAACCTACGAAGCCGTTGACCAGCTGACCAAAGTAGGGTTGGGACAATCCACAGGTGTGGGTATTGGTGGTGATCCCATCATTGGCACTACAACACTGGATGCCGTGAAGCTCTTTATGGAAGATGATGCCACCAAAGGCATTGTGATGATAGGCGAAATTGGCGGAAGCATGGAAGCCGAAGCTGCCGAATGGATCAAGCTGCATGCTACCAAACCGGTAGTTAGTTTTATTGCCGGAGCTACTGCTCCCAAAGGTCGCACTATGGGACATGCCGGAGCTATAGTTGGAGGTAAAGCAGATACCGCTGAAGCTAAAAAAGCCATTCTTCGTGATGCCGGTGTTCATGTGGTGGATTCGCCCGCACAGATAGGAGCGAAGATGCTGGAAGTGCTTAAGTAACCTATTATTTAAGAATATTAGTTTTTATTGCCTGTCTTTCTGTTTTTGAATTCGAGATCAGGATTCATGAACGGACAAATGTTTGTTTTTTATTAGTGTTTTGTACAGAAATACCAAAGCCAACAATGGCAGCAGCCAAATAATGCGCGACTGGTAGCGATCTTCTACCACCGATAATGATGATGTAATTAAGGCATTTCCCAACAAGCTCAGAAATATGATAGCGGTGGAAAGCCATAGTGTAAAATCCGGTTTAATATAAAATACAGCTAACATTATTAAGAGAAGGGATAATAGAACGGCGATTCGATTTATGATCTCAACTGTTTCGAAGTGAAGTTTTCCTGTATTTTGTCTGCTTTGCATGAATTCGTCTAACTCTCCCGGAAATTTATCTCTGTAAGGATAATAAGGGGCTGAATTTATGCCAAAAGGAATTTTACCTGTTCCAACTTTTATTGCAATCAGTTGTTGCCAGGTACACATTATAGCATCACTTATCAGCTGCGGATAATACGCAGGTGTAGATAAAATTCCATTGATGATTGGCGCATAAGCTTCATTAGCTTCAAGCCAGGGTGTATCAATGTTCATTGGCGGATTGTAATGATAAAGTGGACTATGATTACCCCATAGAAATGCATCGGAGGATGTTGGCAAGCTATCTTTATACTGGCAAAGAACACAGTTTGACAATGAATTGCAGTTATCATCAAGGTAACGTTTTAGTATGCCTGTATTGCAGAATTTGGCAGTAAGCAAAACATTAGAAGTTGGAGATGTTTTGAATCCTAATCCATGACGGTAATTATAGGTCATTAGAAATAAGGTAGAAACCACAGCAGTGACAATAAGCATATAACATCTTTGTTTCATCATCCTTTGCGTAGTTTGCGTTTTCTTCCTGAGGAATAAGAAAATTAGCAGCGGGATCAGCACAAAGCACAATAATAGCAAATGACTTAGATGCGACACCAGAAAAATGAATAGCAAAGACAGGTAAATTATGGTGTGAATCAGCGAAAGCTTTTCAGAAATTATAAATATTATAATAACCAAAACCATGGCAGGTGTGAAAATATCGGGCATCACAAGGCATGAGAACCAGCATAGGCTAGTAAACATTGTTAGTATAACTATGCTGATAACATGAAATTTATAGAGACGTTTTCCTGCAAAAAATAACCTGAGGAACATAAATATCAACCACGAAATAATCAGATTCTGGAATAAAACAATGGTCCATGTGGTAGCCTGCCAGGTAACCAGATGTATAAAAAGACTATATCCCATGGCTTTGTCAACAGGAGGATTAAGGCTGGATGAATTGAAAAGATAAGTGCCCGAATCAGGATATAACAGAGGTAATTTATTGTAAAAGGCCAGGACGGATAATACCAGTACCGTTACAATAAAATATAGTATTTTCAACAGAATTTTCTGATAGACTTTCATCCACCAAAATTAGGCATTCCTATTAAATAAGAAAACAAGCAGTTCATTATTTGGACAAATGTCCTCTTCAATAGGCCAACTCTCAACAAATCTCAGCGAACTGAGAAGTAGTTTCAGTTAACTGACAAAGAATGAAAGCAACCTCGCAAGCCATGAGAGGAACCTCGCGAGCCGTGAGAGGAACCTCGCAAGCCATGAGAGGAACCTCGCAAGCCGTGAGAGGAACCTCGCGAGCCGTGAGAGGAACCTC
>CAZNRQ010000232.1:0-5629 GCA_964574845.1 uncultured Bacteroidales bacterium | reverse complement strand
GCATTCTGCTGCGCAATCTGGCTTACTATACCGAGATATTTTATGCGTTTTTCGCTCCGGTCAACAGCAAATGGTTGTTTTTGCCATTGATCACCAAATCCTTTGTTTTGGTAATGGTGCTGACAGGCTTTGTAAGAAAGGCTATCAGGAATTTTGACTTTACCGATATGCTGGTGCTTATTTATCTGGTGGTAATTTTTATTTACCCTTACGAACGTGCGGGCATTCGTTTTCTGTTTCCGCTGCTGCCGTTTTTTATGAGCTATGCGGTGCAGGGACTAAAATCCGTGCAATTGGGCCTTGCTATCAAAACCCCTGTCAAAACGGTGGTGCTGGGCCTGCTGGTTTTGGTACAATATATATATGGTATGGGCGAGCTCAACTGCAAGCAATTTGCGGTGCAGGAGGGGCCATGCACCTCCGATGCCTGGGCGGCTTTCGATATCATTAAAAATCAAACTCCCCGCGATGCGGTGTTTGCTTTTATCAAACCCAGGGCACTGGCTTTGTTTACCGACCGACGCTGTATTGCCAATAATTTTGAGCAGTTCGATATGGACCGCCTCGAACGAAAACTGGACGGAGCGGGCGTCAGCTATTATTTGGTTTATTGCCCAAAGGATAAGGAACCGGCCAATGAAATACTGGAAGAGATGGTAAATCCCCCTCTCGAGAAGTATATTTCCTCATCGCTCGACAAAATAGTTCTGTTTTGGAGCAATCAGCGATTCAAACTATACAAAAGAGTGAAGTTTCGATAGGCATAATTCCAGTGGAGGTATTGTTCGACTGGCTGGTAATCATCCGTCATGTTTTAGCAAGTTCTTAATTTATCGTTAGATTGTGACAAAATGTCGTAGAAATACAAAAAATGAAGGTTGGGAATGACAAATTGACACTGGAATGGTTCCGCGTCGGCCTCGAATTGTTTCGCGTCTGCTTCGAATTGCTTCGCGTCTGCTTCGAATTGTTTCGCGTCAACCTCGAACAGTTCCGCGTTCCCCACGAACGATTCCGCGTCTTTCTCGGACTATTCCGCGTAGGCATCAAATTGTTCCGCGTCCTTCTCGAACTATTTCGCGTCGCTATCGAATTGTTCCGCGTCGGTCTCAAACAGTTCCGCGTCGGCTTCTAAATTGTTCACTATTAGTCGAAAATTGCTGCCAGTCTTTTATTTTTGGTTCTCCATGCTTACTTTAAGAGTCTGATCAATAAACGGTTTCATTTGTAAGAAGTGATATTGAAATACTAAACTTGCTCTACTTAAATCGACAAACTGTTTTTGTCTGTTATTCGCATCAATTCAGCAAAAATGCACAGTTTTAGATTTGTTTTTCATACCTTTGCACATTATCTGATCTATGAGGGCCCGGCACCATCTTTTTTTTATACTGTTCAGTTTAATCGTCAGCTTTTCATTTGCGCAACAAGCCGCACATAAGCAGTTTGCTGCCCATTCGGTGCTGGCCGAGGGACGCTGGTTTAAAATTGCTACTATCGTCGAAGGGGTTTACCAACTCACCTATGCCGATTTGATAGCCTCGGGTGCCACACCCCCTTTCAATGCCAATGATTTCCGACTTTTTGGGAATGGTGGCAGCATGTTGCCCGAAAAAATTGCTGACTTCAGGTTCGACGATCTGAAAGAAAAAGCGGTTCAGGTGGCCGATGGAGGCGATGGCTTCATCGATAATAACGATTACATACTCTTTTATGGTGAAGCCACTTCGAAATGGAGTTATAGTTTTAATACGCAATCTTTCGGTCATCAGCTAAACTATTATGCCGACTCCAGCTACTACTTTTTCACCTTCGATAAGGGAATGGGGCAGCGCGTTGAGATGGCACCCTTAATTACGGATGCCCCCAATTTAACGGTCGATTGTTTCAACGAACATGTTTTTCATGAACTGGATTCGGTTAACCTGATCAAATCGGGTAAGCAATGGCTGGGCGAAGTGTTTGATGATATTACTCCCAAGAGTTTCTCATTTGTTTTGCCCGACCTAAGCGACACGGCAATGCTCACCGCCCGTATCAACCTTATGGCGCGATGTATGCAGGAGAGTGCTTTTCAGGTCAACCTCAATGGATTTTCCATAGCCGATACCCTTTTGCCTGTGGATGGCAATGTCAATTCGGAGTATTCCAAAAGTTCGACGCTGCAATTTGATGTACTGCCATCCTCTGATTCCATTAAAATTGAAATAAGCTATAACAAACCCGAAGTTTCTTCACAGGGATGGTTGAATTATATCGAACTGCAAGGCGTAAGGAAACTCGTCTATCGGGGGCA
Source organism: uncultured Bacteroidales bacterium (assembly GCA_964574845.1). GTDB lineage: Bacteria > Bacteroidota > Bacteroidia > Bacteroidales > CAIWKO01 > CAIWKO01. Next base: position 3,333 of record CAZNRQ010000232.1, on the reverse strand, counting down.
GCAAATCAGGTTTCGTAACATTCAGACCATTGGACAGGACATATCCCAATTCAATATTAACAATTTGGGAAATGCATTTCATGTATGGACCGTCGATGATTACGGCGCCTTAGCCGAGATGCCTCTCGCTATCAATGGCAACACCACTTCCTTCAAAGCTCATACCCCATATACTGCAGAATTTATAGCCTTCGATGCCAACAATGCTATGCAACCTGCCTTGCTGGGTCAGATCCCCAATCAGGATTTGCACGGCATGCCCCAGGCCGAACTGGTCATTGTAACCCATCCTCTTTTTCTATCCCAGGCCAACGAAGTAGCCGACTTTCACCGCAACAACGACCTGATGAATGTAGCCGTGGCCACCACCCAACAGGTGTACAATGAGTTTTCGTCAGGCAAACAAGACCCTTCTGCCATACGCGATTTTGTGCGTATGTTCTACGATAGGGGAGCATCTGACACTAACAACCGGGTTCGTTATCTGTTGCTCTTCGGCGATGGCTCATACGATATGAAGCAGCGCATTCCGCAAAACACCAATATGGTCCCAACCTGGCAGACTGATAATTCTGTGCTGCCCATTTCATCCTACGTCTCCGACGATTTTTATGGCATGCTCGACAGTCTCGAAGGCGACAACCTCAATGGCGATCTCGATGTGGGTGTCGGACGCTTTCCGGTTTCTACGGTCGCGGATGCTGATATTCTGGTGGCAAAAACCCTGCGCTACGGAATAAAAAAAGACCTGGTCGAAAATTCATACGAAAACGGTAAGGTTTCCAATTATGACCCCTGGCGAAACAATATTTGTTTCATTGCAGATGATGAAGATGGCAATCTTCATTTTAATCAAACGGAGAAAATGGTCGGCATGCTCGATTCCATCACCCACAAATTGGATGTTAACAAGATATATCTCGATGCCTACAAACAGGTTCATACTCCTTCGGGCGATAAATACCCCGATGTCAATAACGATATCGACAAAAATATAAAGAACGGAACCTTATTGATAAATTACGTGGGTCATGGCGGAGAATATGGCCTGGCTGCGGAAGGCGTTCTCACCTTTTACGAGATTGGGAAATACGATAACTTCTATAATCTTCCAATTTTTGTAACGGCCACTTGCGAATTTAGTCGTTATGATAATCCTGAGTTGGAATCGGGTGGTGAAAAAATACTCTTGCACCCCAAGGGCGGTGGCATAGCCATGTTTACTACCACAAGAATTGCTTTTGCGCATTCCAATGAGATAGTCAACCGCAACCTGCTGAAAACCGCCTTTACCGAAAACCTGACCGAAAAGATACGTTTTGGGGATATCATAAAATCATCAAAGAATATGTGCAGTCCCGGGGTTTATAAAGAAAATTTCACCTTGCTTGGCGATCCTGCACTAACCCTGGCCATTCCGCAATATGATGTAAAAACAGAATCAGTAACCCTTGATTCTTCAAACATTTTGGGCGATACAATCTTTAACAATAATCTTATCACTGTGAAAGGATTTATCAGCGATCGGGATGGCAATAAGCAGGACTGGTTCAATGGTAAAATATACCCTAGAGTTTATGATAAACCAATTATGGTCACTACTCTGGCAAACGATCCCTCACAAAGTTATCCGGCAGCATTCAAGCTGCAAAAGAATCTGATCTTTCAGGGAAATTCTACTGTTAAAGATGGTGAATTTGAATTTTCTTTTTTTGCGCCCCGCGATATAACTTTTGGCGATGGATTAGGAAAGATAATGTATTATGCCAAGAGCGAATTCTTTGATGCCAGAGGCATTACCGACAGTTTACTGTTGAAGAATAACGGCATAAACGACAATTCCGATATAACAGGTCCCGATATCAATATCTTCATGGAGGATCTTACTTTTCAGGAAGGCGGCGAAACCAGCAGCAATCCGCTGATGATTGCTTTTTTGCACGATACCAGTGGCATCAATAGTGTGGGTCTGGGAATTGGTCATGAACTGGTTTGCGAATTGGACGAAGAACACAATGTTCCCTATTGGCTGAATACATATTTTGTTCAGGATGCTGATAAGTATTCCAGTGGCAAGATATCGTACCAGTTTTTTGGATTAAACTATGGTGTTCATAAGCTGAGATTGAGTGCCTGGGATTTTCTCAACAACAATTCCGATAAGGAAATAACCTTCAATGTAAAAAGCCCGACGGATGTTGAGTTGGGAGGAATCTATAATTATCCTAACCCGGTAACCGATGGGACCACCTTTTATATCGACAGAAATATGAGTACAGACATCATGTCGATAAAAATTTCTATTTTTGACATCACAGGTAAGCTTTGTGTCGAATTAAATCAAAATATTTTACCGGGGACGTATAAGCCCGTTGAAATACACTGGAATGGGATGAATTCAAGTGGCGAACCCCTGTCAAAAGGCTTCTATACCTACAAAGTAACACTTTCTGATGCTGCAGGTAGATTGAGGCAGAAGTCGGACAAAATGGTGATTATTAAATAAATTTTCTCCCCCTTTTTGAAAAAAAGTCAATTTATTAAGTAAGTGGCACAATAAAATTTGAATTTTAACGTTAATTTTGCAAACAATAAATAATATAGTGAAATGAAAAGAAATTTTGTATTGATCATAGCATTGATTTTTATCGTCTCAAGGGCTTCCGCTCAAGATAATATTGACTATGGCAAAAACTTAAATACCCTTACAACAGCAGTTCCTTTTTTGCTTATTTCCCCTGACGCTCGCGGCGGTGGTTTAGGAGATGCAGGCGTGGCTTCTTCACCTGATGCAAATTCAATGCATTATAATCCGGCTAAATACGGATTCATCGATAAATCTTTCGGTTTTTCGGTTTCTTACAGCCCTTGGTTGCGCAAATTGGTAAATGATATTAATTTGGCCCATCTGAGTGGATATTATCGTATCAACAACCGCCAAACCATTGCAATGTCGCTTAGGTATTTCTCTTTAGGTAATATCACATTTACTAACGAAACCGGTCAAACCATTCAAAATTATAAACCCAACGAATTCTCAATTGATGCTGCCTACGCTTATAAGTTTACCAATACTTTATCCGGTGCTGTTGCTTTCAGGTATATTTATTCAAACCTGACAGGAGGTATATTTGTAGGTGGTGCACAATCAAAGGCAGGTCAATCCGGAGCTGCCGATATCAGTTTGTATTATCAGAAGCCAATACAGGTTAAAAAGATGAACACCATTTTTGCTTTTGGTTTTAATATTTCAAATATTGGAGCTAAAATTTCCTATACCGAAAATATTGAAAAGGATTTTATACCTACCAACCTACGTCTGGGTGCTTCTTA
>CAZNRQ010000231.1:0-5636 GCA_964574845.1 uncultured Bacteroidales bacterium | reverse complement strand
AAGCCACTAAAAATAGCTGACATTCCCTGTTGCGAGCGGGTGCCACTGGCAAAAACATGAGTGAATAAAACACCCTCTTTTTCCATTTCATGAAAGAAAGGTGTGATATTTTTTTCGCCACCGAGATCCTCTATCAGATCGGCTGACCATCCTTCGAGAATAAAAACTACAATACAAGGCCTGTCAATTTTAAGGATGTTTATGGTAGAATCCTTTTTTACTTCATAAAGTTCTTTGACCGTTTTCAGAGCCAATCGTTGATCGTAGTATTTATAAGGGTTTTCTTTCATCAAAACGGCATTCTGCTCTATGCTGTGAATCAGGTTCCATCCTGAATTCATAGAAGCAAGATTGAGAATATCATGTTTGGAAAAATAAGACCGGCTCTGGTTGATAGGTATCTGCTGCACTCCTCCCCTCATTCCTAAAAATATAAATCCGGGCACAAGAATGAAAAAGATCAGGCTGACCCAGATATTCCTGTTTTTGCGTCTGAAATTACGAAAGAAAAAACGATTATATATCCAGAAGGCTCCCCCAACCTGAACAATCATCAATAAGGATAAAACAATAATTTGCCAGGTTTGCGCGGTTCGAAATATTTCTGAAGGATCGGTCAGATACAAAAGAGCCTTATAATGCAATTTGGTTTTCCACTCTGAATACACCCCGGCCTCAACTGTTGTGATCATACAGAATATCAAAATAAAAATAAAGACGTAAACTTTCAGAACATACCCTACCCATCGAGAAGGGAAAATGCTCTGCACAGCTATAATGATCCATGGTAAGATCATTAAATAACAGGCAGTAGAAATATCAAGTGGCAAGGCGTACCAAAATACTGCTAAAACGGATGAGAAATCAATGCCTTTGAGAAAGCTTAGGTTGAATAAAAGATACAGCAGTCGCGTGAAAGCGAACAGCAGCATCCAAAAAATAAAATTCCGGAAATAAGAGGAGAATATTTGCTTGATTTGTGCCAACAAAAAATATTTTTGCAAAATTAAGTTTCCTGTTTAAAATCAAATATCCTTTTCACAAAACTTTTCATATATTTGTTAACTCAAAAAATTAACCCAACCCACCTTATGAAAAAAACCTTATTCCCTTTTCTTATAGCAATAGTATTGCTATTTGCAAACAGCTATGCTCAGAATTCTGTAAAAATTTCTGACATCGCTCAGCAGAAAAACACCAAAGGATGGATAAAATTCCTTCCAAATAAGAACATTTCACCAGAACAAGTCTTCACAATTTATAAAAATGCATTCGGGCTGACTACGTCAGATGAAATGCGACTGTCAAGATCCGAAACAGACCTTCTCGGATATTCGCACAACAGATATCAACAATATTATAAAGGGATTCCTGTGGAAGGCGGAGTATACCTAATCCATAGCAGCAACGGAAAAGCCAATAGTGGCAATGGTAAGATTATGGTAGGGTTGAATGCATCAGCTACTCCTGCTTTTAATGCAAAAACCGCAATAAGCAAAGCCATACAAATGGTTAATGCCGAACGGTATATGTGGGAGAATCCTAACAATGAGACCATGCTGAAACAAATGAATAAGGATGTTAATGCAACTTATTATCCTAAAGCAGAATTGGTTTTCATCGATAAGAAATTTTCCGATGATGTTTCTAGGTATGTATTGGCTTGGAAAGTAAATGTGTATGCAGAAAAACCCCTGAGCTATCAGAATATTTATATCAACGCTATTAGCGGCGAATTTTACCACAAAATGGATCTGATGATGACGGGTGATGTTCAGGGAACGGCTCATACCAAATATAGCGGTGTTCAAACCATCACTACGGATTCAATGGGAGTTGGCAGCTATCGTTTAAAAGAAACCGGACGCTGCGGCCTGCAAACCTATAATATGCTAACTACTACCAATTATGGAACCGCTGTTGATTTCACTGATACTGACAACAACTGGAACAATGTGAATGCTGGTCAGGATGAAGTAGCTACAGATGCCCATTTTGGTGCTGAAAAGACCTACGATTTTTATTTGACTAAATTCGGACGTCAAAGCTATGACAACCTCAATTCGCCATTGTATAGTTATGTACATTATGATGTGGGTTATGCCAATGCTTTCTGGGACGGAACTAAAATGACCTATGGTGATGGTGATGGCACCACTACTGGCCCTTTTACCGCCTTGGATGTTTGCGGTCATGAGATCACCCACGGTGTTACTCAGTTTTCGGCCAACCTGATATACCAGGATGAATCAGGCGGACTAAATGAAGCTTTTAGCGATATAATGGGTGCTGCGATTGAATTCTACGCTTCTCCTGCCACAGGTGATTGGTATGTAGGAGAAGATTTTGACCTTTCAGCCACTCACCACGGATTTCGAAATATGGCAAATCCTAATGAATTCCAACAACCCGACACATATTTAGGAACTTATTGGTACGTTGGAGTTATGGACAACGGAGGAGTTCATACCAATAGCGGTGTTGCAAATTACTGGTATTACCTTCTCACAGAAGGCGGAAGCGGAACCAATGATATTGGCAATGTATTCACTGTGACAGGCATCGGCTTAGACAAGTCAACTCAAATTGCTTATCGCGCTCTTACCTCTTATATGACCAGTACTTCAAAATATTTTGATACCCGCGAAGCTACACTGCAAGCAGCTATTGATCTTTATGGACCCTGCTCGCCTGAATATATTTCGACTGCCAATGCTTGGTATGCAGTCGGTGTTGGTCAGGCTGTGGCCGACAATGATGTCTATATCAGCGAAGTGTTATCACCCAAAACGGATTGCGGATTAACCTCTGAACCTGTTAAAGTTCGCATGATCTACAACGGATGCAGTACTCCTGTCAATGTGGGCGAAAAGATACATTTCTATTACAAGGCCGATGGTGGTGCTGTAGTTTCTGACAGCTTGATTTTGGCTTCCAATCTTAACGGCGGCGACACTATTGACTTTACCTTTTCAGTTCCAGCCGATGTACATGTGATTGGACCTCATTCCTTAAATTGCTGGGTGCATTATGCAAGCGATACAGTTAATAGTAATGATACTTTGGCTACCTATAATTTTGTAAATAAACTTTATCAAAACTCCGATGTGGGAGTAAAAAAGATCATTTCGCCAGTTTCGGAGTGTCATATGGGGAATAGCGAAACTGTGACCATTCAGGTAGCCTTTTATGGTTGTGAGTTTCTTCCCGCAGGAAATAAGATACCTGTTTCCTACACCATAAATGCAGGAAGTCCTGTGAATGATACCATCACCACTCCGTGGGATTTCTATCCTGATTCGGTGCTAACCTTCTCGTTCGCTTCGCCTGCTAATCTTTCAGCTACAGGTAATTATAACATAAGTGCTGGAACACATTTTGGAATCGACAGTCTGAACACCAACGATGCCCTGAGCGGATATGTTGTAAAAAATCCTTATGCAGTAAGAGATACTACCATTACCTTTGACGAAGTGTCGACTGCCAATAATTTTCTCATAAAAACAGGCCCTTACGGACATGCATTGGTTTCTACAGCCTCGGGACATGCCGGAAAGATCATGAAAATGACAGGAGGCAATGTATTCTCCTACATTAATCAGTTGCAGTTTCCTGATGGGACCAATACTTGGACCATCAATGATTTCCTTTCGGCCAAAGTTACTTTCTGTGTAGATGCCACTTCGTGGACCACAGCCAATATGCGTTTCGACCTGAAGCAGACCTTTGGCAAGCAGGCTTACGAACTTTATCTGGGTGCAGGACAGGATTTCTCTATTGCCAGCAACATGCGCATATTAGTAAATGGTACAACTCAGATATCTCAAACTTTTAACCCTACCACAGCCAGTGCGGATCCCTTTGCCAGCCATTACTTTAACCTGGATGCATATGCAGGAACTAAATTCACTGTGACTTTCGAAACCCGCAATATCAGCAGCGATACCATCATTTTTGTAATGGACAACGCCTATCTCGAAAATGTTAAGTTTATGGAACATTCAGATGTTGGTGTGGAATCTTTCCCAATTAATGATTATATCTCGGTGTATCCTAACCCTGTTACTGATTTGTTGAGTGTGAATTACTATGCTGACAAGGCTCAGGATATTCAATTGCAGTTGCTCGACCTGCAAGGCAAAGTGATACAATCGAAAAATGAGAAAGCCCTTAACGGACAGAATCAGTACCGACTGGATATGCATAGCCTGCCTTCAGGCATCTATTTTATCAGAATAGCTACGGAAATAGGAGTTTATAATAATAAAATAGTGAAGCAATAAATAACGCCGCTTCACGGTCACAACCATTTAAAACTCCCGAAGGTTAATTCTTCGGGAGTTTTTTTTGTAGGGTCATAAATTGTTTATAGTCTTCTTCAAACTTGCCAATATATTTTTTTATTTGGGTCGTATGGAACTCCATACGAATTCGAAAAAATCGAGCACATTTTTGGGAGGCTTATTTTTGAAATCGCCCCATTTTATTTCGAAAGTTTTGCTGTTTTTTTCGGTACGCAGATATGAGGTGATGTTGCCGGGGTGAGAGAAATTGAGGGAACTGATGTTCAATTGGTCGAATTGCTTGAATATAGAGGTTATCTGCTCTTTTTTAAGGGTGAAGAACAATTCGGGCGCTTGGCCATTGCTAATATTATAGACCTCCCCGTTGCTTTTTACAAGATATTCGTCGTATTTACCCGTAAACCCTCCCCCACGGCCCAGGCTGAAGGATTGAACGGGTGCGGTGGTTTTGCATGAGGTAGCGAACATGATGGCGGAGATTAGGATGAAAGTTAGTTTTTTCATTTTTTATTGGTTTTGTGACTGAGGATGTGGGGTGACGGATTTAGGATTCAAAATTCGTTATTTTTTGGTATTGAAGCATAAAAATAAAACGAAAGGCTATTAATTAGCTTACGAATGAACTACGGCTTTCTGAAAAATTATATAATTGAGGGCTAACGAAAACGTTTATACGCTGGTATCCCTGCTCAGTTTGAGCAGCGCTTCGTTGATGAGATCGTACTCATTGATGGTAAATCCAATATAATTGATGGCAGCGCCCAGAGTAGAGAATACTTCGTACTCAATAATGGTTAAACTGCCTAGTTCTTTGAACAGGGTGGCCAATGCCGTTTGATAAGGTTTGTCGACCAGCAATGCTACACGTCGCTTTACCGGTGTGTCTTTCAGGAAATCAAGAAATCCTTTTAGTTCATTCAGGTCTTCTTCCGCTTTTATCTGCATTTCTGTCTCCCGCAAATCAGTAATTATATTGAAGGCAGGGTTATAGCCTTTGTCGCGAAGTAGTGATTTTTTATAATTAATAGCATCATTAGCAACAAGACGTCCTTTATAGCATTCGACCATGAGCTTTAAATCAGGTAAAATAATATAATTTGCAAGTCTTTTCATTATTCAGCTATTACGATATTTATAAATAAAGATCAGTAACCCTTGTTTCGCCCACTGGCATAAGCCTTTAAGCGATGAAGCGATTTGGTTGTAAAATTGCAATACAAATATACAACAATATATGGCAGAATGAAAGGGTTTTATCGTAAAATTCAATTTTAAATTTCTGATAAATATCAGAACTCTGCAAATGGGATTATAATAAGATCTCATTGAAAA
>CAZNRQ010000230.1:793-5653 GCA_964574845.1 uncultured Bacteroidales bacterium | reverse complement strand
CGTTCGAATCAGTGACCGTAAGCGAATAATTTCCGGTACAAAGTGCGTTGAGATTCGGTGTATTCTGTGCATTACTCCATAAATAGCTTATGTTTCCTGTTCCTCCATTTACCATAGAACTTATAGAACCATCGCAGCTGTGCAAACAATTTTCATTTAGTGGGTTCAGGTTTAAAGTAAGAACCGGAGGCTGTGTAATGGTAATGTGATATACCGTATCGCAGCCATGCATGTCAGTAATTGTAACGGAATAGGTATTTGCACCAACATTGGTTATACTGCTCGCATTGCCTCCTGTGCTCCAGTGATAGGTATAGGGTGAAGTTCCAGTAACTACATTAACCGAAGCACTTCCGTTATTATCTCCATTACATAACACGTTGGTATGAGCAGTAGTTGCTGTTACGATCGGATTTACTGTAACTGTAACGGAACTGGTTCCACTACATCCTGATGCTACTCCTGTAACCGTATAAGTTGTGGTGGCAGCAGGAATAACACTTACCGGAGAGCCATTCATATTACCCGGCATCCAAACAAAATTTGTTCCGCTGACACTGCTGTTGGCGCTTAGTAAAGAGGAGCTACCCAGACAAACTGATGTTGGTGTGGCAGATGGAGTAATAATTGGATTTGGAAATACATTAACAGTAACAGTGCTTGATCCTGAACAACCGGCTGCAAGTCCGTTTACAGTATAGGTGGTAGTAGATCCGGGTGTAACATTAACCGGATTACCGCTTAAACTTCCCGGCATCCATGTATAATTCGTTCCACTAACGGAGCTATTGGCACTCAAAGAAGCAGAAACTCCCAAACAGATAGAGTTTGGAGTGGCTGCAGGGGTAATCACAGGATTAGGTTTTACGGTAACCGTTACACTATTTGAACCTGTGCATCCATTGATACTTCCATTGACAGTATAAGTAGTCGTAGTGGTAGGCGAAACAGAAATGGAAGCTCCGGGTAAATTCCCTGGCAACCAAAGAAAGGAAGTTCCGGTAACTGTACTATTCGCAGTTAAGTTTGAGTTGGAACCATTACAAATACTTGTTGGCGAAGCGGATGCTGTAACAACAGGTAACGGATTTACAGTAACTGTGACAGTATTAGTTCCTGAGCAGCCCGATGCTGTTCCGCTGACGGTATAGACTGTAGTAGAGGTTGGAGATACATTAACCGTTGAGCCACTTAAGTTTCCCGGCATCCAGGTAAAAGCTGTACCTGTGACGGTACTGCTAGCACTTAATGAACTGGATGATCCATTGCAAATTACTGCTGGAGTTGCAGTGGCGGAAATTATCGGATTTGGATTAACGGTAACAGTAACTGTATTGGAGCCTGTGCATCCGGCTGCCGTTGCAGAAACAGTATAGGTAGTGGTTGATGAAGGTGTGACGCTAACTGGGGTGCCAAACATAGTGCCGGGCATCCACGAAAATATACTACCGGGGACCGAACTGCTTACATTTAATGAAGATGTTGAACCTTCGCAAATAACAGAAGGCGTGGCAGTAGGGGTGAGTACCGGGTTGGGATTAACCGTAACTGTCACTGTACTGGTTCCGGTACACCCTGCAGCTGTTCCGGTTACTGTATAAGTAGTCGTAGTTGCAGGAGTATCGTTCGTTGGAGTACCTAAAAGATTTCCGGGCATCCATGTATACATGGTCCCGGGAACCGTACTGTTAACAGATAATGAAACACTGGCCCCGTTACATATTACCGTAGGTGAAACTGTAGGCGTAACCACCGGGTTTGGATATACGGTTAAAGTTACTGAGTTTGAACCTGTGCATCCTAAAGCGGTTCCGGTAACAGTGTAAGTTGTGGTTACAAGTGGTGAAACAGAAACAGGTGTGCCACCCAAACTACCTGGCTGCCAAACAAAGGATGTTCCTGCCACAGAGGATGTCGTGCTTAAGGTTGATGAAGCTCCCACACATATATTTGAGGGTGTAACGGTTGGGGTTAAGTCTGGATTAGGGTTTATAACAACTGTAGTGGTAACCGGAGGGCTGGTCTGGCTGCCAATAGTAATGGTCATAGAATACACTCCTGCGTTGGCTGTAGTCACATTTGGAATAGAAGGATTCATAGTGCTGGATGAAAATCCGTTGGGTCCAGTCCATGAATAGGTAGCTCCGGGAGTTGGACTGGTAACAGACAACTGAAGGGTTTGCCCAACACACAACGGTCCATTATTTGTGATAGGTGGTGCAACAATACCACAATTGGTCGTTCCTGTTCCCCCCGTCTGACTAAACGTTATATTGGTAGAGATATTTGCATAATTTGTGATCAGGAGAACATAAACTTGTCCGGAAACGGCATTGGGAATATTACAATCTTCAGCTGCAGCTGCCGAATAACTACAATCAATACCGGCAGTTCCCGTCAGATTTGAAGCACAGGCAGCTGCCAGTGAGGTATAAGGTCCCCAACAAATAAAATCTACATCACCGCCACTGGCAATATGAATGTCTATGTTTCCGGAATTCCCAACTTGCATCCAATACCATGCTGGATTTGGCGTAGTGTATAAACAACCTATGGTTCCTAAACTAGGCACATTAGTACTGGCAGGATAGGTATAAGTTGTTCCTGTACAAAAAGGGGATGCGTTTGAGCAAATCGTTCCTTGAGCGTTTACAATAATTACAGAAAACAGAATTAATAAGGTGACGAATAGTTTCTTCATCTTGTTAGAATATGATTGCTAAGTTTGTTCTTCACTACAGACATCAGACAGTTTAAAAAGGTTGCAAAAATAGAATAATTAGTACAAAATAGTTGATTAAATAAAGGTTATTTTATAATTTAGAACTGGTGCATAAGTGTGTAATGACGCGAATTTACGAAATTGATTTTTGAAATATTATGATGTTTTTTCAATGGAGTGTATTATTAAGATATAGCAAATTACAATCCCGATAAATATGCAGAATCAGAAGTATTAAATGTTAAATAAACTCAAAAAAAAACACCGGAGATAAATACCCCCGGCGTTTTTTTGAATTAAAAACAAACAATATTTTAAGAGGAAATTATTCTGTAATCAGAATGCGCTCAGTATGTTGAGTTTTTCCAGTGTACATTTTCAAGAAATACACACCTGGTTTTACTTTGCCATTCAAAGATAGTGGCATGCTGTAATTTCCTGAAGCCTGGTTGTCATCAAAAATTACTTTTACAAGTTTTCCGTTAATGTCGTACAAACTTATAGTAACATCAGATAATGTGTTTAATGAATAATTGATGGTACTTTCACTATTTATTGGATTTGGAGAAACAGAAAAAGTTTCTTTATCTTGATTTTCTGTTATTCCAACGTATGTTGGCACCCAATCTAAGGTCATGGTAGTGAAATTGGTTTTATTGGCAGGAGTCAAGTGTACTGCATTAACTCCCTTAAGGAAGGTAACGGATGTTGTATCATGATTAGCAGTACCATCATCCCAGGTAAACTCAACGTAAACCCTGTAAAGTTGATCAGCAACAACAGCTGCTGAAACGTTAGTGCCATTCCAACTGATTGAAATAGGTGTATAGCTGTTCAAAGTTGCACCTGTTGTAGCGTCAGTTACATTTGAGGCAGAATTTGTTTTCCAAACAGGTAAATGGCTATTCAAGGTATGGCCGGATGCAAACCTATACTTGGTCTTTACAAATCCAAATGAAGCATTTTCAATCCAAACTGCAGAAACATGTTGTAACCCATAGCTTGCATTATGAGATGTCAAAGTTACTCCAAATGTCAAAGTTCCGGGAGTCTGAGCTTTCAAAGAATTTACGAAAAATAAAGGGCTGATAATTAAAGCCATTAAAAGAACTGATTGTAAAAATTTAGTTTTCATAGAACTTACTGTTTTAATAATTACTGATTTGAATTGATTTGCATTAAAATGATTTCCCTATTCAGGAACTGTTTTACTGAATAGTTATACAAAGGTAAGGAGGAATTTAGGATATTACAATGTCGAAACCCAAAAATTTTGTTTAAAATGATATATATCAGTGAAAAGCAAAAAAAATGCCGCATTTCACTGCAGCATTTTACATTTTAATGTCTGATTTTCAGAATCTCAATCTATTCTTTTAGTACAATTGTGCATGACATTCCATACAGTTTGTTCCTTTCCAGGCACCGGCAATATCAACCGGATGAACAAAAGGCAAAGACCCGTTTATGCCAACATACTTAATGCTGTCTGTTTTACCTTGAGCAACTATAGTGTGGCATAAGTCACAATTTTTAGAAATAACTTTACCGTCCGGTGACTTGAATTTATCGTTATGACAACGGAAACAGCCGTTTGATTCGAGGTGTCCAATGTGACGAGGGTAAGCCTTATAAGTTACCTTCATTTCGGGGAAGGTATTTTTAGAGAATGCCCCAAGAACATCATTTATTGCTATGGAAATTGCCTGACTATTTTGTTTGTAAATACCAGGTTTTTTGTCTTGGTAGAATTTTATAATTTTATTTTTAATTTGAGTGTTCGCCTCCTCAGTGGTTGCATATGTATCCGTGAGAGCTTCCATGGCAGCAAGTTTAAACCAGGGAATAGCTACAATTTCTTTTTGTCCGGCCAACAGATCATTAATATAATGTGATGGGGAACGGAATTCATGAGCTGGTCTGTTGTGACAATCCATACAGTCCATAGTGCGGGATTCCATTACTGAAGCAGTCTCCGGCTTAGCTTTTAATTCATCATCTTTGAATATTGTTTCTTTTCCGGTTTTCTTATCAAGTATTTTTACCCAAAAGATGGTATCACGTTTTTTGTTGGCTTTATATTCTATCTGTACATCAGGATTGATGTGCCAGTGGATACCCGAAGCCAGGCCTAAGGC
>CAZNRQ010000230.1:0-783 GCA_964574845.1 uncultured Bacteroidales bacterium | reverse complement strand
GCCTAAGGCTGCGTGGTTAGCACCAACTTTCATGTTTAGGATTACATTCCATTCAGTATTTGCAGAATCAGCAAGATAGTATTTTTCGGCACGTAGCGAATTGGTGTAAAATTTTTGTGGCCAATGACATTTTTCGCAGGTTTCTCTGGCGGGACGTAGATTTTCAATTGGTGTTACGATAGGTGTAGGCCAGGCATGGGTCATATATTTGTAAACCTGTCGCATTCCTGACATTTTCGATTTTACATAGAAATCAGCACCAGCGCCAACATGGCATTCTGCACAGGTAACTCTTGCATGAGGAGAATTTTGATAGGCGACGTACTCAGGATCCATAACCTTATGACAAAGCTTGCCGCAGAATTCAACCGATTCTGTGTAATGGAAAGCTTTATAGCTTCCAACAATGGTAGAGATCACAAAAAATATCGATATGGTTGAAAAAATAATTATCGCATTTCGGGTTTTTGAATCACGAAGATTCAAAACAAATAATTTATCTTCTGAAACCTGTATTCCTTTTTTAAGCTTTTTGTTTTTACGCCACATTCCAAAAGGGATCAGCAAGAGACCCAGAACTAAGAATGCAGGAGTTACAATAAATGTATAAAGGTCGAAATACACGTTGTCTATTCCAAAGAAATAGATCAGTACAACAAAAAACAGCAGGGTAATCCATGCTATTACTGCAATAATGCTTCCAAGATAGGAAATGTAATTGTAATATGTACGTGGTAGTTTCATGAGATAATTGTTGGGGTTAGTAATTAAATTAATTAATCC
>CAZNRQ010000229.1:0-5661 GCA_964574845.1 uncultured Bacteroidales bacterium | reverse complement strand
GGATTTGGAGGTATTCTTCCCTTAGGCCATAAGTTCTCGTTAAGTGTTGAAATACTATATAATGAAAAAGGTTCTTATCGCAAGATTCCACCCGAATCGGACTCAATTAAAAATCTGCCTTACTATTCTTTAAAATTGAATTACCTCACTGCTCCCATTATGATCCATTTTCAGGATAGGGATACCTGGACTTTTGGACTGGGTTTTTCGTGGGGGCGATTGGTTGGCTTCAAGGAACTGGAACATAATAAAGTTCAGGAATGGTCGAGACCCAGTATTACCTATAAATCGAAGAACGACTTTTCAGTAATTGCAGATATAAGATTCAGGGTTTGGAAGCATCTGAAATTGAACGTTCAATACTCTTATTCTCTAGCAAAGATTAGAACAAAGTATTTCGATCCTGATCCGGGAAGGGTAGATCCCTGGTCAAGAAATCAGTATAATAATGTGATTACCGTTCGGTTATTGTATTACCTAAACGAGAAATATTTGCCTGAGCGTTTCAAGTTTAAGAGGACCAAACCCAAAAAGGAGAAGAAAGACAGTAAATAAGCATTTGCAAATTACCGAGGTTATTTGCTTTTTTGGTTGATGTTTACCTTTATTACTTCGAGTAATTTATCTTTCATGATAGGCTTGCTGATATATCCATCGAAACCGGCCTGATTTATCCTCACCACGTCATCGTATAAAGCATAGGAAGTCTGAGCAACAACTGGAAGATCTGGCCTTATTTCCCTTATCTTTTTTAAGGCTTCGTAGCCGTTCATTTTGGGCAGTTTGATATCCATAAGTACCAATTTGATGTTTTTATCAGATGCTGACAAATCCACAGCTTCAATACCATCTTTCGCCCTTATAATTTTATAATTTGTTTGTGAGAAAAGTTCCTCAAAAAAGAAATAATTAATATCGTCATCTTCCACCACTAATATCAATTCAGAAGAGGAGTTTTTTTTCTGATGGACGTTTTTTTCCGGAATATCACTTATTAAAATTCTTCTTTCCTCGAATTCCAGAGGAATATAAAATTTAAATATTGATCCTTTTTGAGGTTCAGAGGTAAATGAAAGTTTTCCTCCTAACATTTCGGCATAGGCTCTTGAGATAGCTAAGCCCAATCCGGACCCACCTTTTTTAATCGCAGTGTCTCCTTCAATTTGTCGGAAACGTTCGAAGATGATAGTGTGATGTTTTTTATCAATCCCAATACCTGTATCTTCGACAAAAAAATGTATCTCATTATTTTCAATGGTTTCATACCCGAATCTAACATAACCTTCTTCAGTAAACTTGAGTGCATTATTTATCAGATTGATCAGAATCTGTCTTAGTTTGATGGCATCAGTAAGGATGTTCTTGTTGAACTTTTTTTCCGGAAACTGTATCTCAAGCCTTACATTCTTATCTTTCGGAATGGTTATGCTCATTGATTGATGCATCTCTTCCAGCAAACTGTTTATTTCAACTGAAGTCTTTCCTAGACTGACTTGTCCGGCATCGATCTTCGATATTTCAACAATATCATTAATAATAGACAAGAGATAGTTTCCACTTTTATGAATGATTGAGATGAAATTTTCTCTGCGGTCAGGAGTGAATTCGGGTTTTTTCAAGAGATCGGTGAAACCAAGAATAGCATTCATAGGTGTGCGGATCTCGTGTGAGAGGTTTGCCAGAAAAGATGATTTGAGTCGGTCGCTTTCTTCTGCTTTTTCTTTCGCAATTTTGAGTTCAACATTTTGATTCTCGTAGGCAACGTTCTTTTCGTGCAGCAGAGTTTCAAACTGTTTACGCTCCGTAATGTCGGTGGCTACTCCTATTACCTTCGCCACAGTGCCATCATTATCAAAAATAGGGCTATAGAACACGTCGAATACTATACCATCGACTACCAATTCTTCACGAATACTCTCTCCGGAAAGACATTTATCAATAGAATTGATAATTACCGGATATTCCTTGTAGATCTCATAAACTGACATTCCCACGATTTGCCCGGGTTCCAGTCCCAGTTTTATCAGACCTTTTCCATCAGACAAGGTGAAAACACCTTTGTTGTCAACAACAAATGAAATAATAGGCGTATTGGAAACCACAGTACGATAACGGTTTTCGCTTTCGATAAGGGCTTCGATGAATTTTTGCTCGTTGTTTTCCAGTTCTTTTTCTTTGGTTACGTCGCGACCGGTTCCGACAACGCCAATCATATTACCATTATTGTCCCATATGGGTGATTTGTTAACATCCAAAAACAGGAATTTACCCTGCACATTGCCATATTCATCAAACTGCATGGTTTTTTTCTCCTCGTGTATCACCAGATCGGTATTGGCACATATCTCACCGAAAGTGTGCCATTCAGGATTGTCGGGATGCAATTCTCTTTCGCGCTGAGCAAAGAAGATGTCTGTTTTTCCAATAGGCTCCTCTGTGTCTTTAGCCATCAGCAACCTGTCGCAGATGGTCTTATTGGCAAAAATGTATTTGTTGTCGAGATCTTTGGCCCAAAGAAAATCCTTGGCATTATCGGTGATCAGGCGAAGCATATACAGCATGTTGCGGTATCTTTCTTCACTTTCCATCAATGCATCTTCTGATTTTTTCTGCCTTGTTATATCCCTGATGATTGCCAAGGCTTTTTCTGTACCATGCATAACCAGACGACTTTCAAAAAAGCATACTTCATCTCCATCGTTTAATTGGTAATGGAATATCTGCATTTTTCCGGTTTCGAAAAGTTTTGCCAGATGGGAATGAGTTAATTCGGAAATTTCATTGGGGAAAATCTCAGAAATATCCTTTCCTAAAAATTGGTCGGGGGGGATAAAATAGGTGTCTTCATCTTTATTATAATCAATGAATACTCCGTTTTTATCCATGACAAGCATCAGATCGGGAATGGCGTCCAATATGGCATTTTTACGCTCTTCACTTTCTTTTAATTTCAGATCAATCTGTTTTTGTTCAGTAATATCAATAGCTACTACCATAACAGCAGGTTTGCCGTTGAAATGCATAGGCATTGCTATTGCATTGACGTAGATATTTTCTCCGTCTACTGTGAGAAAGACTTCTTCGATGATATCCTGTTTGGTCTTATTATCAAGGCTGCCTTTAATACGGTCGATGACTATTTGCTTATAATCAGGATGTACGAATTCGAATACACTTTTACCGATCACCTGATCAGGTTGTTTTGCCTTGAGTAAATTTAATGAAATTGGATTGGTGAAAACAATTTTTCCATCCTGGTGAATGATTACCCCAATAGGCAAATCTTCAACCATTTTACGGTATCTTTCTTCGCTTTCGATCAGGTTTTTTCGAAGAGTTTACGATCAGAAATATCTCTGATAAACGACTGAAAAGTGCCATCAGGCATCTGCCTTGAATACATTTCGATTGGCACTAATTCTCCGGTTTTAGTTAAAAACGATCTTTCAGATTTAATGGACCTGCCTTCGCGCAACAGATCAAACCTTAAGGGGGATAACTCAAGGGCTTCTTTTGGAAATAAGTCCTGCATTCCCATGGTTAACAATTCTTCTCTCGAATAGCCTGTAAGTTCAATGGCTTTTTTGTTGGCCAAAAGGAATTCTCCTGCAGCATTACCCTGAAAAAAAGCATCTGAAGCAAAATCGATAAGCATTTTGTAGTTTTCTTCACTTTTACTAAGGGCTTCTTCGGTTTTTTTACGATTAGTGATATCAACTACTGCTGACTGATATCCAATGATATCATTATTTCTGTCTCGTAAAGACGTAGCTTGAGAGAAAGCGATAAAGGTACTTCCGTCTTTTCGAAGAGCACTATATTCTCCCTCCCAAACATCATAATTATTTAGGGACTTAACTATTTTTTCGGCGTCCTGTTCTTTTTCAATAAAATTCAAAATAGGCTTTCCAATGATCTCTTCTTTAGTATCGTAGCCCCATATTTTAAGAAAGGAGTCGTTGACGAACAAAAGGTTCCCATTTTTATCAGCAATGCTTGAAGCTGATATAGCTGTATCAAATACCAGATTTTTTATCCTTAATTCCTCTTCAGTCTTCACACGATAGGATATATCGCGAACTATAGCCTGAAGATAGGGTTTGTTCTTTATGTAAATCCGGAATAAGGATACTTCTGCTTCGAAAAGTTCTCCATCGGCTTTCTGATGCACCCATTCGAAGATCTGGGGTGTGCCTTCCACAGCCAGTTTCACTTTTTCTTTGGCTACATCTGATGAAAGAAGACCATTGGGTTGATGATGGGGGGAGTAATGCAGCGGAGTTTTTCCTATCAGATCTTCATTGGTGCATTTGAACAAATCGAGAGCCCGATAGTTGCAATCAATAAACCTATCCTGTTCCATGATGAAAACAGCATCGTTGGAGGTGTCGAATAAGGTGCGGTAGACATTTTCCTTTTCCTGATAGGTTTTATTTGCCTGTTTTAACTGTGATAATGTTTTTTCGTACGAAGAGTTCAGGTCCTCATATTTCTTCTCCAGCTCAAGCAAGGCTTTCAGAAGTTCTTCCCTTGTTTTGTCGTTATAGATCATAGCTCGTTCGGTTACAAAAGTGTGAATTATACTAATACTTTTCGTACGCTAAAAACAGCCTGGTTTCAATTGCTTTTCGGGCTGCGATTATTGTACGGTTAATGCATAAATCTCAACTCAGGCTCAAATGTAATATTATAATATTTCCTTGACAAGGAATTTCGGTATTAATTTGCCTTTTTTAAGGTTTTTTAAGAGTTTAGGCTTGCTGAAGCATTTTTTTCAATAGTTTTTACCGCTTTTCTTTTATTCCTGTGAACTTAGTATATTTGCACGAAAATAAATTTATCCTTCAAAATATACCCACATGATCACAAATAACTTTACCGCCCGCCACAATGGCCCCAGAGGTGCCGAAGTAGAAAAAATGCTCGAAACCATAGGCGTTTCCTCCCTCGACGAACTGATTGACCAAACCATTCCGCAGTCCATTCGCCTGACTGAACCTTTACATATTCCGGAAGGCATCAACGAATATCAGTTCCTAAACCACATCAAGGAGGTAGGGGCAAAGAACCTGATATACAAAAGCTATATCGGACTGGGTTATTACGGGACCATTGTTCCCGGAGTTATTGTTCGCAACATTCTGGAGAATCCGGGTTGGTATACTTCCTACACTCCTTATCAGGCGGAGATTTCACAGGGCCGACTGGAGGCTTTGCTGAATTTTCAAACGGTGATATCCGACCTGACCGCTATGCCTATTGCCAATGCATCTTTGCTGGACGAAGGCACGGCTGCGGCTGAAGCCATGATCATGTTTTACAATGCACGCAGCCGCGAGCAGGTGAAAAACAATGTGAACCGCTTTTTTGTTGCCAAATGTACCTTCCCTCAAACCATAGAAGTACTGAAAACCCGTTCGGCTCCTTTGGGCATAGAACTGGTGATAGGCAAACATAAGGATACCGAGCTCGATGGAAGCTATTTCGGTGCCTTGCTTCAATACCCCACAGCCCACGGAAGGGTGAATGATTATGCTGATTTTGTTACGAAGGCTCATGCCGCAGGCGTTTCTGTGGCGGTAGCTGCCGACCTCCTTTCGCTTACCATGCTTACGCCTCCGGGCGAATGGGGTGCCGATGTGGTTTGCGGAAGCACACAAC
>CAZNRQ010000228.1:0-5679 GCA_964574845.1 uncultured Bacteroidales bacterium | reverse complement strand
ATTTTCGCAATTTCTTTCAGATCGGAGCCTTTGTTGGCACTGAAGGTAAAGTAAATCTCGTCTATGCCATTTTCAGTAAGAACTTCCGATTTGTTATTCTCTATCATGATCCTGGCATCGGGCATGCCCAGCATTTTCAGTATACTTACTGCTTTTGATTCAATTTCCGCAAATACCTTGCTCCTTTTCTGCGATATGCCCTGAGCTATTTTCATCAACCCGGCATGTTTTTGTTCAATACGCGAAGTAAGTTCGTTTATCTGCGTTTCGAGTGACGAAATGGCCTGAAGTTTATCGTCAATATCATTCTTTACCGTCAGCAGTTCAGCCACCGAACCCACATGATGCTTTTGCTGCAAGCGATAGATCTCGTTGAGGCGTAGATTGATTTGTTCGAGCCTATCGGGACTGAAGAGCGTTTTTTCTTCAATCTGTTCCAGCTCCTGACCAATATCTTTCAATTCGATAAACAGGGATTGCAAGCGTTTGGCATTTTCTTCCACCCTTTCGTCGAATCTGGCAATCTGCGAAAGCTGCGACTGAATAAAACTGATCTGCTGCAAACTATTGTTTTCCGCTTCATTCAATGTGAATAGAGACTTGGCCAGCGCTGTTTTTATGAGTTCCACATGAGTCAGAACTTCCAATTCCTGCTCCATATCCTTTTGCTCGGATTCAACCAGATTTGCCTGTTCCAGTTCGTTGAATAGAAAACTGTAATAATCGGCATCTGCCCGTGATTTCTTTTCAAGTTCTGTTTTCTGACCCAACTCCTTCTTCAGTTCCCTAAATACAGCCATCTGCTTTCTGAAATCAATTGCTTCGGCATAAATGTCAGCATAATTATCAACCACAAACAGTTGAAAATCGGTTTCGTTAATTAATAGGGTGTTGTGCTGCGAATGAATATCAATGAGCTTGTCGCCAAGTTCCTTCAGTTGAGATAAGGTAACCGGTGTATCGTTTATAAAGGCCCTTGATTTACCTTCGGGATTGATCTCGCGTCGGAGCATAACCAATTTTTCGTAATCCACAGAGTGCTTCTCGAAAAATGTGCTTAAGGGGTAATTCTGTATATCGAATGAGCCTTCTATAATGCATTTACGGCTTTTATCCTTCAACACCTGGGTATCGGCCCGCTGACCGGTGATCAATGAAAGGGCATCAAGGATAATGGATTTCCCTGCCCCCGTTTCGCCTGTAATAGTGGTAAACCCCGAAAAGAAATCTATTTCGAGCGTGTCAATTAATGCGTAATTGCGGATTGACAGGTGGGTGAGCATGTATCAGGATTATTGTGCGTTCAGGATTCGGGTATTAAAATCGCCCGAATGTGCAGGATCAATATCTTTTAAAATGGTAACCACTCTGGGTTTATCCGAAGCCGGGGCCTTAGAGTAAATATTGATGATCTCGTCGCGTTTGGCATCCATAAAAATTGTGGTAAAGTAAAGCCCCGGTGTAGCTTTAGCGACTGATTGTAATTTTTCCAGACCTGTTGTAATGGCGTTTCTTCCGGTGGCAAGATCATCCTTCATAATGTCCAATCCCTTCAAATGATAATAATACAGACAATCTCTGAAGCCGCCCCCATAGGAATCATTCAGGAGGTTTTCAACAAGCCAATAGCGATTCTTCTTTGATTCAAATGATTTCCAACCGCGATCAGGGGCATTTTGTGCCATAGAAACCAGATTCTGAGCCTTATTATAAAACTCACCACCACTTTTAGAGGAGAAAGAATCAAAATCAACCCCAATGACAATGTAAGCATAATAGGCCAAAACAGCAGTCAGGTTTGAATAGAAGTTGTTATCATCATACTCCAAAGATTGCTTTTGAATGTATTTAAAACTAAAATCCTTATCGACCAGATTGATCATGGGTGAAAAGTACGATGTGTTAAAAATAGGCCTTCTCGATTGTATCTGCAGAGTACCTTTAAATTCGACGTCAGAAACTCTTTCGGTAACATTAATAAAGAAGTTACATTCTATTTTCTCTTCAGTTTTATAAGTGTAATTGGTCCATTTACGGTTATTCAGAAACTCCCTTATGGCCGTCTGCAGATCGTCAAAAACAGTCTTGTCGCTTCCGCTGATCTGCTGCGAGTTGACAGTAACCGTAGCATTCAATTCCTGTGCATTGGAGACTATTGTCGAACAAATTAATAACAACGCAATTACTATTTTTTTCATAAGCCGTTTTTGATAAATTCCAATATTTCGTTTGCAATGTCTTTTGCCACTTCTGTCTTAGGTTTCAGTGCAAAAGTTTTTGGTTCAGAGTTCTTACCAAAGATAGTAACCTTATTATTCTGTGATTTGAACCCTGCCCCTGAATCATTCAGAGAATTAAGAACGATAAGACTAAGGTTTTTATTGTCCAGTTTTGATTTTGCATTCTCAAATTCCTTATCTGTTTCGAGAGCAAACCCTACCAACACCTGTTTACGGGTCTTTAACTTCCCAAGGTTTTTCAGTATATCCGGAGTTTTGATTAGTTCGAGATCCAAACGCTCTGTTTTTTTCTTGATCTTTTTTGTTTCCACTTGCTTTGGCATATAATCGGCCACAGCAGCCGCCATAACCGTAATTTCAGCAGTTTTGAAATGCTCCTGACATGCTTCATTCATCTGATGGGCCGAAACCACATCAATTCTGTTGATTGCTGCATGAGTTTGCTGCAGGTTTACCGGACCAGAAATTAAGGTTACATGAGCTCCCCTTTCGGCAAATTCCTCAGCCAAAGCAAAACCCATCAAACCGGAAGAATGATTGCCTATATAGCGAACAGGATCAATAGCTTCGTAGGTTGGTCCGGCAGTTATCAGGACTTGTTTCCCTTTAAAATCTTGTTTTTTTTTTAAGAAATCTGAAAGAATCTCAACAATTCTTTCAGGTTCTTCCATACGACCGGCACCGCACAATCCACTGGCAAGTTCTCCCTCGTTGGGAGAAATGAGATGATTACCATATGAAGTAATGGTATGAACGTTCTTTTGTGTTGAAGGGTGCTTGTACATGTCAAGATCCATTGCCGGAGCAAAGAAAACAGGACATTTGGCAGCAAGATAAGTTGCCATCAAAAGATTGTCAGCAAACCCTCCGGCCATCTTGGCCAATGTGTTTGCAGTTACCGGGGCTATGAGATAAACATCGGCCCAATAACCTAATTCAATATGACTGTTCCAACGGCCATCCGACTGTGAAAAGCCTTCGCAGAGTACAGAATTCTTGGATAAGGTGGATAAAGTCAAAGGAGTGACGAAATCTTTTGCAGCAGGCGTAACCACCAACTGAACTTCCGCACCTTCTTTAATTAATAGCCGAACAAGGAAAGGTATTTTATAAGCAGCAATACTTCCAGTAACGCCAAGCAGTATTTTTTTACCTTCCAGAAGCATTTTATTTTAAATATTCGGTAGTGGTGGTCTCTTTTAAAGGATTCCTGAAATATAACTTATCTCCCAGATACTCATGAATTGCGATAAGTGTTGATTTTGGAAGCCGCTCATAATATTTTGCGATCTCAATTTGTTCGCGGTTTTCAAAGATCTCTTCCAGATTGTCGGAAGTAGTGCCAAACTCTTCAATTTTAGAATTCAGCTCTTCTTTTAATTCGAGTGATATTTTATTGGCACGATTCGAAAGAATAACAAGCGTTTCGTAAATATTTCCGGTATCTTTTCTGAAATCATTGATATTCCTCGTTACTGCAAGAGTTCCGGCTTTTACTTTTTTGTAGTCCATATTAACTTTTGGGTTTATTATTATTTTTTTCTTTATTATCTGTTGGATTGACCTTAGTAGTCTTATTGGTTATCTTCTGAATTTCTTTATCTATATTTTTCAGCACCGATTTCGACTCCTTATCATAAGTAGTATTAGGAAAGGTAGAAACCAGTGCATTGTAAGCATCCTTAGCGTTGTTAAGCCTTTCCAGTTTTTTGTACTCTATACTTTGCATGGCATAATTGTAGTTGGATAGCAAAATATAGTAATAGGATATCTCCTGATATTTTGAATCAGGAAAGTCCTTCAATAGGTTTTTGAAGGCAATGGCCGACGATTGATAATTTTCGATCTTATAATACAATTTAGCGATCTCAAAAGCCTTTCGTTCGAGCTTACCCCTTAATTCATCAATTAACTCGTTACATTTACCTACCTTATCACTCTTAGGATACAAGTTGATAAATAACTGGAGTTCTTTTATAGCATCCACTGAAATCGTTTGATCAAGATTGTATTTGGGAGAATACATGTACTGGCAATAAGCAGACATGTAGCGACATTCTTCCGCATATTTACTGGTAGGAAAGGTGGATGAAAATTTCGTAAAATAAAAACCTGCCTGTAAAAAATCACCGTCACCAAAATAGCATTGCGCATAATAGTAATTAACCTTTTCGGAGGTATCTGTTCCTCTGTAATAGATCAGCAATTCATCGAAAAGTTGCATGGCACGATGGAAATCGTCTTTTTCGTATAAAGTAACGGCAGTTGCGTATTTCAGTTTTATATCGGTGCCTTTTAATACTTTCTTGTATGAACTGCATGATGTGAACAGAATGCCTGTCAATAAAGCAATACAAACAATTATTAGCCTGGGATTTTTAAACATGGTGCAAAATTAGTGTTTTTTTTGATTTGTAATAACTAAAATCAGCAAAATATATTGTATGAAAGGGCTTTAAAATTGAATAAAACTGTAATTTTCTTTCTGTGAATTATGTCTAAAAATCCATGTATTGCTGAAATACGCATTGCATATAAGATTTACCTTCCCTGATAAGTTGGTCGCGGGAAATATTCGCACTCGAATCAATCTCAATAAGATTATCCTTTTTCCAACGGGCATCATAAATATAGCGTGCCCCCGGCCTCACCCACCCCAAACCTTCTTCAAAAGAATAATAAGCAAATTCAGGGCAATACACATTCAGCAGGTTCTTGCTCCAGATAAATGCTGTGTCTTTTACATGCATTTGATTGAGCAAAGTAGAGGCAAAGTCGATCTGTGAGCCTATTTTATCGATCTTTGTTCCGCGACAACTGTCTTTTATAACATCGCCACACATCATCATTACTATTCTCGCATAGTCAGATGAATACATGTCCCAGTTGCGATAGGTACCATGTCCGTGGTCGGAAATAAAAACAAATAGGGTATTTTTGTACCAGGGTTGCATACGTGCTTCGGCAAAGAATCTACGGAAACAATTGTCAGAGTAATAAGCAGCATTGACATACGTTTTCTCCAATTCAGGCCATTGAATTACTTCTTGCATATTCTGATCGTATGGGGAATGGGTGCTTACTGTAAAAATATTCGAGAAGAAAGGCTGTCTTTGTTTATTCAACTCTGATAGGAAGAATGGCAGGGTGAATTCATCATGAATACCTAATTTCCCATGAGGTAAAGATGGAGGGAAATCTTTTTCGTCTACAATCTTGTCGAAACCCTTGAGCATAAGGTAGCCTAAAATGTTGCCATAGGTCAGATCGCCGCCAAAATAGTATGAGGTATAATATCCTTGGGATTGCATAACTCCTCCTAAAGAAGGAAGTTTTCGGCATTTCTCCAACTGATCAGTAATAGTAGCAATAGGATGACAGGGAAAGCCACTAAAAATAGCTGACATTCCCTGTTGCGAGCGGGTGCCACTGGCAAAAA
>CAZNRQ010000227.1:0-5683 GCA_964574845.1 uncultured Bacteroidales bacterium | reverse complement strand
CGCCATATGCCTATAACTGGTCGAATGGTGCATCTGCAGCAAATGTCACCGGACTTACCGCAGGAAATTACAGCGTCACGATAACAGACAATAATGGATGTACAGTTACTACAGGATTAGTGATTACGCAGCCTACATTGCTGACAGCCACATTGGGTTTTACCAACGTATCATGCTTTGGAGGCAATAATGGTTCTGCAAGCATTATAGCAGGCGGTGGAACCGGTCCTTATACTTATATGTGGTCGACAGAGGATATTAATACGTCAATCACTGATCTGGGTGTGGGTACTTATACGGTGACTGTCACAGATAATAATTACTGTACAATTGCCGATTCGGTTACGCTCGTACAACCTTTGGGTCTGGCATCCAACATTTCAGCGACTCCTGCAAGCTGTAATGGCAATAACAATGGAACTGCAACGGTTATTGCTAATGGTGGCGTATCTCCTTATACATATATTTGGTCGAACGGAATTACTGCTGCATCCATTTCAGGATTGTCACCAGGTAATTATTTGGTTACCATCACAGATCAAAATGGATGCAATGGGACCAATTCGGTAAATGTGAACCAACCAAATGCTATTGCCATTACAGTTCAATCGCAGCAAAATGTTTCCTGCTTTGCCGGCAACAATGGAAGTGTAACTATTAATGTTTCTGGAGGCAACACCCCTTACACTTATTTATGGTCGACAGGTTCGATCAATAACTCAATAAATGGGTTGATAGCAGGAAGCTATCAGGTGACTGTTACCGATAATAACGGATGTTCAGCAACTGCTGCAGTAGTAATTATGCAACCTGCATTGCTTACATCGCAGCCAGGAACCATCGTTAATGTTTCCTGTTTTGGAGGAAATAATGGTATGGCTAACGTTCTGCCTGCAGGAGGAGTATCACCTTTCAGCTATAGTTGGTCGAATGGAGCAACGAATCAAACTGCCAATAACCTGACAGCAGGAAACTATACAGTTACTATTACAGACTTTAACGGCTGCTTTACTACCAATTTTGTTTCTATAAGTCAACCAACCTTATTAACATCTTCCATCACATTTTCTGCTAATGTAAGCTGCCACGGAGGCAATAATGGCTCAGCCACTGTTACCCCTAATGGAGGTACCTTACCATATTCATTCTTATGGTCAAATGGTTCCCAAAATGCAAATGCTGCTAACCTGACTGCCGGAAACTATACTGTTACAGTGACCGACTTCAACGGATGCACCTCCACCTCAACAATTAATATTACCGAACCACCCTTGCTAACATCAGCAATAAGCAATATCAATCATGTTTCATGCTTTGGAGGAAACAATGGTAGTACTACTGTAAATACCAACGGTGGTGTCGCTCCTTACTCCTATCTGTGGTCGACCGGGTCGGTGAATACAAGCATCAATAACCTTATTGCAGGGACATACACCGTAACAGCTACAGATTATAATGGTTGTACTTCGGTTTCGGTGGTTACGATTAACCAACCATCGCAAACCATATTTATTACTCTGGCAATAACCAATGTTTCGTGCTTTGGAGGAATTAATGGCATTGCCACTGCTACAGGAAACGGAGCTACGGGTCCTTACACATATCTGTGGTCGAATGGTGCAACTACAGCAACCATCAATAATCTGATAGCTGGGAGTTATTCAGTAACGGTTACTGATGCTGCCGGATGCTTTATGGATTCTACACTGGTTATTACCGAACCCAATCTTTTGGTTTCGAATATCACGTCAACCAATGTTTCGTGCAACAATGGAAACAATGGAACAGCAGGTGTTGCTGTTACAGGAGGAACTGCTCCTTACGCATTTATTTGGTCAAACGGCAGCACGCTACCAGCAATTTCAGGACTGACAGCAGGCGTGTATTCTGTGACCATAACAGATCCGAACGGCTGCTCAGTTACTTCTTCGGACACCATCACTCAACCTACTTCGCTAACCGCTACTTTATCAAACACCAATGTTTCATGCTTCGGAGGCAATAACGGAACGGGAAATATAGTGATTTCGGGAGGTACCATGCCATATAGCTATGCATGGTCGAATTCGGACATTACTCCTTCCATTAATAACCTAGTTGCAGGAAGCTATACGGTGACTGTAACCGATGCCAACCTGTGCAATATTACAGGTGGGATAAATGTAACTCAGCCAACCCAACTCCTTTCGCAGATCACTACCTCACAAAATGCCAGCTGCTTTGGCTACAGCAATGGTAGTGCAAGTGTTCAGGCTTCTGGAGGTACGCTGCCTTATAGCTATCAATGGGATGTTACGGGCGATACAACAGCCTCGACAGCCAACCTGAATGCAGGTATTCATCAGGTCGTAGTAACTGACGGTAATGGTTGCTCATCTATCAGTAATGTTACCATTGGTCAGCCCACACAGGTAATGATCACTACATGGGGAGATGCTACCCTTTGCCAGGGGAATTATACCACAATTGGTGCCAATGCTTCGGGTGGAACAGGGCCATATTCATACACCTGGAATCCTGCTTCGGCAGATACTAATATGCTGAATGTTCTGGTTATGGATTCGATAACCTATTTCGTGTTTGCTACGGATTCGAACGGATGCACCTCGAATACCGGTGCTATTGTTCTGAATATGCAGGAAAAACTCAAGGCTGCTATTAGCGGCAATGCAGATATTTGCCTCGGTGAATCGGCCACACTCAATTTAGTGATTATAGGCGGCGTGGCACCTTATACTTATATCTGGGATAACGGGATAGGCAACCAAGCTGTTCCGTTTACAGTGACCCCTACTACAACAACTACTTATATGGTAACGGTTTTCGATGCTTGTAATTCGACTCCATCCTCTTCTTCATTTACGGTTACCGTGCACGAAAAGCCTGTTGCCAACATTAGTGCTACTGATATGAAAGGGTGCGGCACGCTAACAACCTCTTTTGTTGATCACAATTGGCTTCCCAATAATACTTATGTATGGGATTTTGGCGATCCTCAGGCAGGAGCGGACAACCACTCGAATGACAGCACCCCGACGCATTTCTATAGTCAGATGGGTGTGTATAATGTGGCTTTGACCGTTACTTCGGAATGGGGATGTTCATCATTCTACAATTATCCTCAACTGATAGCTGTTTACGACAAGCCTGTGGCCTCGTTCAAAACTGATAACCTGTCTGTAAACCTGGATGATCCTTTGATTCGCTGCATAGACGAATCGTATGATGCTGTGAATTGGTTATGGGATTTCGGCGAACCATCTTCAGGAAATCTGAACAGTTCGACCGCTAAGAATCCTTATCATAAGTATCAGGATATAGGAACACATACCATATGGCTGCTGGTTGAAAATGAGCATGGCTGCAAGGATTCGACTTCGCATGACATTCAGGTACTGGATTATTACACCTTCTATGCTCCCAATGCTTTCTCGCCCAACGGCGACGGGCTGAACGATGAGTTCACCATCAAAGGCTCAGGACTGCTGGAAGAAGGATTTAGTATTATAATCTACGATCGCTGGGGTGGCATTGTGTACGAAGGCAATGACATCAATCAGGGTTGGAATGGCAGTGTGAAAAACAACGGGAATATTTGCCCCATTGGCACCTACACATGGTCGGTGACTGCAAAAGACAAACTGAGCCGTAATCATTTCTATACGGGCAGTGTAACGATAATAAAATAGGTTTTGACCGGGCCGCTGAAACCCGGATATATCAGGCTTATTTTTTAAATTAAGTGCGAAGACTGGAGGGACTTCGCGCTTTTTTTTATTCGTTTTAACCATCCGTAATCTACATTCTTCTCTTCTCAATCTTCCAAAGCAATCCTAATTTACATATAGGACATGCCTTTTCCGATCGGAGACTGCCTATTACCGACCTATGATTTCTTCGTGTAACTTCGTGGACTCTGTGTCTCCGTGGTTTTCTTTAATATCTTTTCAGGACGTATGCTCCGAAGCAACCCCCATGGGGCGATACGCCCCTACGACTCATAATTACAGACACTTCCTACCGACACTGCTCCTCCAGCACCTTCTTTGCCGGCTGGTATCCCAGGTTCCAGGCGGTTTGCATGTCGGTGCAGAAACGGTCGTGCTGCAACAGTTCTTTGTAGCTAAGGGCGCGGTTGAAATAATAATTGCCGTTCTGCGGGTTCAGTTCGATGGCTTTGGCATAATCGGCCAGCGAAGCCTCATAGCTGCCCCGGAAATACTGCGCCACTCCCCTGCCGCTGTATGCATCCGGAAATTTGGGATCGATACTGATGCTGGCATCATAATCTTTTATGGCATCTTCATATTCGCGGCAGTTGGTGAGGGCATTGCCGCGGTTGTAATAGGCAAGCAACATACGGGGGTTGAGTTTTATGGCCTGCGAATATCCGGCAATGGCCTGCGTATAATGCTGCATCTTCGCCATGGCAAAGGCCCTCAGGTAATGTGCGTCGGCAAAGCCGGGGGCAAACTTAATGGACAGGCTGCAATCGTCCGCGGCCTTATCAAATATATTCATGCGCGAGAACGAAAGCCCGCGGTTGTAATAAGCCTGGTAGAACTTCGGGTTGAGCGCTATGGCCTTATCCAGATCTTTGATGGCCGTGATATAATCGGCCTTATTGATATAAAGTGTGGAGCGGTTCAGGTAAGCCATGGGATATTCAGGATTTTTGCCCACCTGTTCGTCGAGCAGGGTGAATTCATCTTTCCAGGTATTCAGTCCGCGATAGCTGACCCAATAGAAAACCATGCACAAAAACACTCCTATAAGCAGGCCCGCGGGCATTTTGCCGGTCAGAGGCTTTTTGATCCCGCCCAGCAAAACACCCAGCATCAGGAACAGTCCGAAATAGGCCAGGTAAGTATACCTTTCGGCCATTATCACGCGTCCTTCTATAGGGATGATGTGCAGCACCAGAAAGATATTGATACCGAAGAACAGCAGGCCGAATGTCAGTATGCGCCTGTGATGTTTCATTCGGAAGATCATCCACAGCAAACCGGCCACCATGAAAAGGGCAAACACGCTGAGAATATAATAAGAATGCGGAAGATGTGCCGCTTCGAAATCGGGATAGGGTCGCAAGGTGGATAATTGCAAGGGAAAGATGGCATAAACCGTATACCAGAACAGCGCATACCCCGCCATAAACAACTGGTCGGTGGCCGAAAACTGTTCGGTGAATTCCTTGTTCCATAATGGGAAGTGGTGGATGCCGTAAAGGAAAAAGGCCAGGGTTCCGGCGGCCAGCATCATCACTGAGACGATCCAAACCTGGTATTTCTGAATGAATAGTCCTGTCTGTTGTTGGGTTTTCCATGATTTTATCCATTTTTCAAAGCCGAACCATATAAGCCAGCCCCCCACAATAAACATAATCAGGGAATAGGACATGGGCATAAATTGCGACAATATTGCCCTGAAAAGAAGGGAATAGATGAACCAGAACAGAACAAGTATCAGGGAGTATTTAAGCAGCACACTGAGTGTTTCCTTTCCGGGATTGGCTATATACTTTTGCAGTAACCTCAATCGGGGCAGATAGCTATCGCGGTAGAGGAACATCAGGTAGAACATCAGCAGAGCCATGATATCTGCAAAGTTTAAGTAATTGAACAAAACCACCAAAGCGATCAGAAATGTTTCAAAGATCATCATCACACTCAGCTTTCGCTTG
>CAZNRQ010000226.1:0-5693 GCA_964574845.1 uncultured Bacteroidales bacterium | reverse complement strand
CCCATAAACTAATGAGTGATAATTTAACTTTGCTGAGTCCTACGAATACGATAACAGCAGCGATGCTTGTTGATTTTCAGAAACAGATAGATAAGTTTGAAGGAATACAAGGTACGAGCGAGACGGTGCATGAAGTTTCGCCGATTCTGACACAGGAATTTAAGGATAGTTTTAAGCCTGTGATGATGAGGAGAGAACATTTGATACTGCTGACAAGAGATTATAAAACGAGCAATCCCGGCTTTTATGACAGGTTGATGGCAAGTACGGTTATACCCACAATTAATATACATCATACTTTTGTTGAGGTGCATGTGGTGGGGAAAACTACAGGCAAGCCTATTGAAGGGGTTGTTTTTTCGTTGAGTAACAGCAAAAAAACTGCTACTTCGAATTGGGAAGGTAATGCCAAGCTGGAAGAAGTGAAGGGAGGAAAGGCAGTTATGAAAGGGGAATTGGCTGGAAAAGTGAAATATGAGGCCCATATTGAGATTAAGAGCGGTAAGATAAATCATTTTGAGGTTGGGATAGAGGAGTAGGAAGTGCCTAGTGCCTAAAGTTATAGGAAAAAGCCTGCATGTTGAGTGTGGGCTTTTTTATTGTTGTCTGAACCGCTGATTAAATTGATTAATGTGATTGAACTGATTCAGGCGGAAGCCTGAAAGAATAAAAAGGCCGAGGTTGGAACCTCGGCCTAACAGTAATTACATTTTACTTAACTTCTTAATACAAACCTCATCTCCATTATTTATTTTTACAGAGTAAATACCTTTAGCAAGGCCTGAAATATCTATTTTGTTAGTTTGTCCAATTAAGTCATTTTGCTGAACACTTTTGCCTGTTAAATCGATGATTTGATAGTTAGCTCTTGTTTCAAAACCGGGTTCATATTTTATTTCAAAATAATTTTCTGCCGGATTAGGGTATATCGAAACGTTTTCATCGATTAAAGAAGATGATTCAACGCCCGCCGTACTTACACGATTAACAGTAAAATCAAATAAGTACGTTCCAGTTGTTCCTGTAAAGTAGGGAGCAACGTGAAAATATACTGTGCCAGCACCTGAAACGCTAATTGTACCAGGCATGATATCATCATAAATACTTGACCATGCACCTGTGTTAATTCGATAACTGAATTGGACGTCATTAGTATAAATTATTCCATTACCACTATTGTAACTATCATGGACACGAGCAGAAATTGTATAATTATATCCAGTTGCAAGGACTATTTTATAATAATCTTCATCAGACGAAATGTGAATATTTGACCCAGTGGTTGTTTTATGTGCATTATTACTAGAATAACTCAAAGCCAAATTATAAGCTGAAGATATTGCATTATTATTCTCATAAATATCAGCAGACAAAGGAGCTGCCACTACATCAATATTTATTGGAGTTGAATAATATTGGCCACCGACCAGATACCAATCGGTAAATCCATTTTCGAGTTCCTGAATAGCTAAGATATAGGTACCGGGAGTAGCAGTTATAGCCGATGTACTGAAGGTTAGATATGGTGACAAATAAGTATAACCGGCTGGAAGCCCCGTGGTTTCATTATAGGTACCTATTGTTTGAACAAAGTTTCCGCTTAAATCAAACAATGCGGCTCTATACACCCCATAATAAGTGGCAGTATTATTATTTATTAAATTTACATTCACAGAGGCAGGCTGACCCTGAACAAAAGTTGTTGGAGTTGCAATAATAGTGGAGTATTGTTGGATGTAGTCAACAGGAGAATTAATTGTGACACTAACTGGATTAGAATAAGAAACATCGCCTGCTAAAATCCAATTACCACCAGTATTTCTATAAAATATACCAATACTATAATTTCCAGGAACAGTTAATAATCCAGAACTGGAAAATGTCAGACCTCCGGTATAATGATATCCGGGCTGTAAAGAGTAACCAGTTAATGTCTGTATATAATCAATAAAATTGCCAGATGCATCAAATATGGCAGCACAATAATCTCCACTGAACCCTGAAGAACCACTATTTGTGATATCTGCATTTACTGTAAAAGCTTGGGCAAAACCAATCGGATTAGGCGTAATACTAATTGATGAATACAAATTGATAACTGAAGTAACACCTCCAGAATTAGGTTGTATCCCAATTAATGCTTGCTGATTCTGATTAAATTGATAACTGCCAACATTTAGCGCATCTAAATTAAAAAAACCATCACTAGTGCCTCCCCATCCCCAGTTCATATGAAAAAAATCACTATTATCATAGCCATCACAAACAAAGGTATGTCCCCCGCCCGAACCAAAACCAGCATACTGTATAGGTCTACCTGCATTTAAATCAGTCTTTAATAAATTTTTCCATGTAGCATCAGAATAATTAACTCTTTGAAGACCTTGAATAGTTGAAGAATTATAACCGAAATAAGTTTTGTAAGCATACTCGGCACAATTAACTATAGGCGACATTGCTGAAATAACATATGCCTCACTACCCGTTGGACTATAGTGCATATCTACACTAATACCACAATCGGACATTAGCAAAGCAACATAAGAATTTGGTCCCGTAACATTATTAGGCATGGAACTCCAACTATATGTAGACGATGCAAAATTTGCAGATAATGTTCCATATATGTTCCCGCTATAAGTGTACGAATGAAAACCTGTGCCTGTGGCGGGGTATTCCCAAAATTTCATTATTTGAGCCATTGCCGTTGCAACACATCCTGTAACACTACCTCCAGGACATAATGCATTATAATAAGGCGATTGGCTCCAAGTTGTAGTAAGTAAAGGATTGACAGATTTTGTACCTTTTTCTGCATTTAATGCTTCTCCATTATCAAGTCGCGCCCATTTTAGTTGAATTTCACTATTTGCTTTTAAATCATTTGATATTACATAAACAATCTCTTGTTTATACTTTTCAAGTAATTTTTCAAAAGCAGGGGGACTGGCATTATTTGTATATCCGCCCTTTAGCGAATACCCTAATATTGGAGTAACATCATCATCAGCCGCTACAATTACAAAGCCATCATTTTGATTTACATTAAAAATGTAAAACACTGAGGTTTCTTGTGCATTCAATCCTTTTGATGTTGAAACATCGAGAGAATTGGAGGTAAAAGCAAGATTAAATGATATGATTGATAAACTTTGACCAGCCCTCATTTGTAAATAAAAATTCTTTGCAATTTTTGATGCCTGTTCGGGATTGATAGGATTGGCAAAGAGATTTAAAGTAATCCCCAGACTCAGTAATAAGAATAATGTTTTTTTCATGGTGATTAAATTTTAATTATTTCAAGTGACGCAATTGATTTTTTTTATATAAGTTTAACTAAATTTATTAATTCTCAAAATGTTTTTATTTATTTCAGCAATAAAATCTTCACATTTATTAACCATATCAGGATGTTCGCACATTGTAAACAGTTTTTTTGCCTCTTCACATGTTCTCAATGCTTCCTTATAGCTTTCATGGACTTTATCAATTTTTCCCGATTCTTCTTGTATATTTCCGATAACAAAATAAAAATTTGCTCGTTCATAGTTTCCATTTGCAGCAACATTTTTTGCCATCCGTCCTTCTTTTTCCTGAATTGCGTTATTAACTGAAGTAACTAAATCTGCAATTTTAGATTCTGCAATTTCTTCTGCAATTTTTCTTGTACCGGATAGGTTCATATAGATATTATAACCCATTGCAAATGTAACAGCACCAGTTAGAATTGTAGCTGCAACTGCTAAATAATTTGCATCACCAATTTTCTCAATTTTTAATGAAACAATTGAAATAATAAGTGAAATAAGAGCGATTAGGATTGCAAATATTGACAAGAGATTCTTACTCACACTTTTCTTTTTTTATTTAACTATTGCTACAAATGAAAAACCAACACCATCCGTTAATGTTGGACCTGTTCCGCCATGTCCAGTTTGTATTCTAAAGCCATTTAATGTTATATTTGTTACAATCCAATTCAAATATAGGTCTCTACAATTAGCAACTATGGTTGGTAATGCTATAAATGGGGTATTAAAAGTAATGTCATAAATACCTGTTGAAACATGTGTTATAGTAAAACCAGAACCTGATGTAATATTGGGTGAGGTACCACCATCAGATGACCCTGCAATAATTTTTGGTATATTTCCTGCAACATTTGCATACAATGCGTAAGGTACACTTAATAATTGTGTAGTTCCCATTACCTGAAAGCTACTGCTTCCAGTAGGGTCTAATTCAATTTTTATAAAATAATCTGCGTTGCCCCATTGTAATGTATCTATGGACCCAATTGCACTGCTGCCATTTCCAATTTCGAGATTAGCTAGACCATACTGATTTGTTGCAGTAGTATGCTGTTCGGTATATGATGCCGTACCAGTAGGACTGCCTTTTAATAGGGTTATGCGAAACTTTACTAATTGAGAGGCAATAATGCTTCCTGAATTATCGCGGACAATCGATTGATATTTAAAAATGGTCGGAGCCTGAGCAAATGAAATACCTGTTATTACAAGGCAAACTAAAAGAGTACTAATAATTTTTTTCATGATTTTATTTATTAATTGGTTATTAATTATTGATTTTTTGAATTTTAAAGGTTTTTAGTGGATTTGTTTTATTAAGAACCATTATCAAATACATGCCTTGTTCAAACGCACTAAAATCTAGTTGTTTATTAGATGTTTCTATGGTTCTTTCCATAATGTTTTTACCTTGCAGGTCGAATACCTGTACTTTCAAGTCGGTCAAATTTCCGGTGCTAATGGTAATAATGTCTGAAAATGGATTTGGATAAACAGAAATCATTTTATTTTCCTCATTTTCATCAATAGCAAAGGGCGCATAACTGCTTTGCTGAAAACCCTGTGTAAGAAATGTTCCACCTGCGGAAAATGTTTCAGTTACCATTTCACCAAGTGTCCAACTTAATTTTAGATTACTATTTGTAAAATAATCACCTGATGAAGCTAATACTTCGGGACCTAAGGATTGTGAGTACGACCCAATACTTATTAGTACGACCGTAAATGTGAATAATATTTTTTTCATTTTTACCTTTCTAACCCCGCAGTCCCAACGAAGCGGTTGTAAATAAAAAAGCGTGGAACTGTAACGATATTCGCAATCGAGGTACTGGTATACCTAACAAGCAGAATAAGTACAGCCCACGCCTTTGGCGTGAGCGTATCACTTATTACTCCTTGCTTGTTTTGAAATTACCAGTTTCCGATTGCAAGAATAAAAGCTAACGCTTTATCTTAATAATACGTTGTAAAGAACGACGCAATACTATTTTGCATAATATTACAGAACAAATGTAAGAATTTATTTGGGTGAATGAATTATTTTTGAATAATTTTCATTTTGTGTAAAATTTATCGCGTTTGTTCAACCACCTGACGTGGTTGGTGGGTTTGGGGGGTGATGATTTACCACGGGCGTTGCCCGTGGCTACCAATATTAAACCCTTACAGGGTTTGGAGGAATGGATATTTTGGGGAGGGCGATTCGTGAATCGCCCCTACATTTTATGGGACGTTTGTGACGGATGTGACCATTGGATTGATTTCTTGGTGATTCTTTGTGTCTTGGTGCCTTGGTGGCATTCCTTTTTTACCTTTTTAAATAAACCGTAAGATAAATGGGCGATGTGCCGTTGATGAAGAGGACGGCTGTTTGCCCCC
>CAZNRQ010000225.1:0-5703 GCA_964574845.1 uncultured Bacteroidales bacterium | reverse complement strand
GTTTATAAATGTAGGGTATTAGTCCCGAATGATCAATATGGGCATGAGTGAGTATCACATGATCAATCTTTGACGGGTCAAACATCAGGTTGCGGTTCATTCCGTCGGTTTCAAGGCCCTTGCCCTGGAACATTCCGCAGTCAAGAAGTATTTTTTTCCCGCTTTCGGTAGTGATCAGATGTTTGCTGCCGGTAACTTCTTTTACAGCCCCGATGAATTGTATTTTCATGGTTTTTATATTTTGATGATTAAATTATTGGATAAATGGATGAATGGATTTTTATATGGATATTAGATTCTTTGTGATGTTCTGATTCTACATTGTACAACTCCGTGTATTATAGTTTATCGACTTCGGACTCCTATCTTCCGGCTTCGTTGTTCTTCCACAAAAATACATAAAAAAACCCGATACTAAAAGTACCGGGTCTTTTTTTATAAATCGATTTGCTGATTAATCAACAATAATCTTTTTGGTAATCCTTTGGCTTCCGGCTTCTACAGTGAAGAAATAGATACCTGAGGTCAGTTGGTTAACAGCAATAGCAAGGGTATGGTTTCCATTACTCATTTGACCGAAACTTTTCTGCATTACTTCCTGTCCAACCAGATTGATAACTTTAACGATAACGTTAGAAGTTTTGGTAAGGTTAAGGTCGATGTTTGCAAAATCGCTGGTAGGATTAGGATAAATGTTCATGCTTACTGCGTTGTCATTTTCGTTAATACCTACAGCACCTATATCGCTTTTAGGAACACCCACATAATAAATAGTGTTGTCTCCATAAGGAGTAGCATCGCCTCTAACAGCTAAACCAGGGGTATCATCAGCCTGATAAACTATATGTACGCTGTTATTTGAAGTGTACGACATAGAGCCAAATACACACTCGTCGAAATCGTGAACCACATTACCTGTTAAATCATCTGGAGTAGTCCATGAAGCACCGCTTAATGCTTTTTTCATAATATAAAGGTGACGATAAAGTTTGGTTCCGGTAGCATCGATTTTGTCTTCGCGACAAGCCGAATAAGAAACAAAAATGTCATTGTTGTTATCAATTATTATCTGTGGAAAACTGGATAGAGAACCGTAATAAGTACCGAATGGCCATGTACCTGTGGGTACAGTTGGGAAATCGATGGTGTCGTTTCCAGTATAGTCCATCATAGCAGCAATAACTTCTGTACCCAGACCTAATGCAGTTGTGTCAAGAACAGGCATATCTTCGTTCCAATAAACTAAACCATCAGTATAAGGATAATAACTTGCTGAATCGATGTTCGCGGTATTTTTTGAGACTGCAGTTCTTCCAAAACAAACATGAGCTTTACCTAAATGATCAATAGCCACGGCTAAAGAACCATCATTAGTAGGAATTCTTGGAGTTGGGAAAGCAAGGATATCAGGGAAATTGAACACAGGAACTTTGGTCCATGTAGTTCCACCATTGAAAGATTTCATAACATAAACATCTTGCCAACTGTCGCCGACTGCAAAAGCAATAGTATCGCCATGAGGAGCAGCCCATGAGTAAGAGTCCCCAGAGAAACCTCTACCTACATTATTAACAACAGAAGCAGAATCCATACCAGGAAGAATAATTGGAGCATCCCAGGTAGCACCACCGTCGGTTGAACGAATGTAAACTACTGCAAGGGCAAGACCTTGGTAATACCAAATTGCAGGTGATGTAGCCTGATCTGTGCATGCAATTATGTGAATTGTGTTTCCAGAAACGATAGTACGAGGCCACAAAAGAGCCGTGGTTCCGTTTGAGCAAGCTGGGCCAACCAATGTAGATGTTGTCCATGATCCTGTGCCTTTGGTAGCTCGTTTCGAAACCAGTAACCCAGTGCTACCGTTGTGAGCAACTACGAGTTCGCCAGTACCCATTGGGCAATACGAAGGCCATCCGCATCTTGCAGATTCAACGCGGGCTGAAGGGTAAGCTCCCCATGCGGTACCATCAAAATAGTTGTAACCAGTACCCCGGTCAGCAAATGAAGTTTCTGTGATACCATAAGTGAATGCACCTCCAATGGTTCCGTCTGGGAATAAATAAATTCTGTTCTGAACCGATTGATTTGTTTGAAGGTCATAACGAGTTGTACCGATAGCATGCTCAGTTAATGCTTTTGATGTTTGAGGTGCAACGCTTGGATTGGTTTCGGTGCTGAAGTTTGTTGTTTCCTGAACAGCGCCAATAATTCTGGTTGCTTTTTGGTACTTAAGTGAAGCTTTCATTGGCCTTAATTGCGCAAAAGCTGAAACTCCGATTACCATTGCAACTGCTAAAAATAGAACTTTTTTCATACGTGTATTTGGTTTGGTTAGTAAATATTGTGAATTGATTTGGTTGATTACGCTGCCACAAATTTATACTATTTTTCAATAACACAGTATTATCGTGATTTTTTTCTTTTGTTTTTTTTAAAATTATACTTTGTTCTGAATTTCAGATAAATGCAATCCGAAAAAGAGGAGTTTCGAAAACCAGTCGGTCAAGATTTCTGCTACACTTATTTTGTAAATAGTGATTATAAACAATAACAGGATAAAATTGACAAAAATTTTCACGAAAAAATCATTATAGTTATTTTAAGATAAAATTTTAATGAAATTCAAAAAATAATAAATGTAGTGGTCGACTTTTTTAGTGAGATGACTACTATTTTTCTAAATCATACCATTAGTCTGCTACCACTTAATATAAAAACATACATAAGTGCTATGCAAGAGCCTATTTTCGGGATTCTGAA
Source organism: uncultured Bacteroidales bacterium (assembly GCA_964574845.1). Taxonomy (GTDB): domain Bacteria; phylum Bacteroidota; class Bacteroidia; order Bacteroidales; family CAIWKO01; genus CAIWKO01. The sequence continues at coordinate 2,940 of CAZNRQ010000225.1, read as the reverse complement.
ATTTGCAATTTCTCAATTCGATTTATTTTTCCTAATTTTGCATTTGATTTAGTATTATTATTTGTGAGAGAGAATATTTACTCGGTAATTGCAGCCACAGGAAGTTATATTCCTGAAGTCGTTGTTCAGAACAATGATTTTTTGCAAAACACGTTTTACGACCAAGACAAAAATGTTATTGAAACCCCCAATAACGAACTTATAAGTAAATTCAAAAAAATTACCAATATTGACGAAAGGCGATATGCCAACGACAATATGGTTACATCCGATCTTGCCTATTTTGCTGCTGAGCAAGCCCTGCTTTCCTCAAATATCGATCGCGAAACTCTTGATGGCATTATAGTGGCTCACAATTTTGGGGATGTTAAGAAGTCTAATGTAAAATCCGACTTGGTTCCCAGTTTGGCTTCCAGAGTGAAGTATAAACTAGGGATAGAAAACCCTGCAACTACTGCATTCGATCTAATATTCGGTTGTCCGGGATGGCTACAAGGAATAATACAGGCTGATTACCAGATCAAATCAGGTAATGCTCAACGTATCATGGTAATTGGTGCAGAGATGCTTTCGCGGGTTTCTGATCCGCATGACCGCGACAGTATGATATATTCCGATGGAGCGGGGGCTACAATTTTGGAAGCAAAAAGCAGTTCTGTTCCATTAGGGATATTATCTCATGCTACACGCACCGATGCATTGAGTGAAGGCAATTTCCTTGAGATGAAGGAATCTAATAATCCCAATTACCTTGGGCAGGAAATATATCTGAAAATGCAAGGTCGTAAACTTTACGAATATGCCTTGAGCTATGTCCCTCAACTGGTTAAAGATTGTATAGATAAAGCTGGATTGTCGCTTGAAGATATCACTAAAGTATTGATCCATCAGGCCAATGAAAAAATGGATGATGCCATTTTGCACAGAATTTTTAAACTTTATGGAATTCATAAATCGCCTGCAGACATTATGCCTATGACGATTAATAAATTGGGTAATTCTTCCGTTGCTACTTTACCAACCCTTCTTGATCTAATCATAAAAGGAAATTTACCTGGCCACAATCTCGTTTCGGGGAATTATTCTGTTTTTGCCTCAGTAGGAGCAGGTATGAACATCAACGCCTTTTCGTATAGATTTTAACTAAGAGTTTTTTTCTGTTTTTTTCTTCCCATGCCTAACTGAGGCAGGCAGGTTTTATAATTGTTTATTGTTAAGCACAATAATGCCTTATTTCAGGGTACATATTTTATTTCTATCGAGAGTCATTAATAGACCTACTCATTTTTTAGTGAAACACTAATTACTTTCAGAGTATCACTAAACTCCATGTTGTTATTGCATTGTAATTTTGCAATGTCACTAATTCATACAAAAAACAAAATAAATTTATCGTGATGAAACTTAACAAACACTCACTTACATCGGGCAAAGCGGTCGTCTTTGCTTTAGCATTTACTTTATTTGTTGCTCAAAAAATAAACGGACAAAATATTACAAGAGATGATGCTCAATCTTCAAAAAAATATATATCGACAAATAATTGCAGAATTGAGAAACAAAGTTGCAATCTTAGCCAGAATGATTTAGCTAAAAAACTAAATACTAATGCTTCGACGCCTTCAGAAAAGAAAAAGGTTATAGCAACAGATACTGAAATTACAATTAAGAAAGAACAACTACCAAATAACACTACTGATAAAAACAACTACGAAATAAATGCGTTACCTGCAAACTCAGAAAAAAACTAAAAAAATACTACAAATGAACATTAGAAAAAACTTTTTATTACTTTTCTTTTTATTAAGCTCCCTTTCTTATACATTTGCGCAATCAACAAATGATTATAGGACTCGATACACTAGTGGAGGTCCTTACAACTGGAATACTGTCGCAAATTGGCAAAAATTCAATGGGACTTCATGGGCTACTGCTACTGCTGTTCCGAATTCAAGTGTGAATGTAATTACAATTCAAGGTGGAAGTAATTATTTACTTGATGCAAATCTTACTTTAGATCAATTGGTAATTCAGGCCTCTGCAAGTTTAACAATTAACAGTTCCAGAACATTAACACTAAATAATGGTACAGGTGATGACCTTACTAATATTGGTACTTTAACAAATAGTGGTACTTTAACATTGAATTCAGGGATCGTTTTGTTTAATTCTGGAACAATCAGTAATAATTCCAATATGACGGTTAGTGGAACGCTAAATAATAATGGCATCCTGAATAATAGTACTATTCTTGCATTGAGCGGAACTTTAAATAACTCTTCTGTTTTGAATAACAATAGTGGAACATTTACATTGAATTCCGGTTCTATGCTGGCTAATAATGGAACAATAAGTAATAGTTCGACTATAGCAGTTAACGGAACCTTAACCAATAATAATACACTCACTAATAACGCTACAATTAATATGAATGGTGTATTTAATAATAATGGTACGTTTAACAACAATTCTAACCACTATGTCAATGGTACTGTTAATAATAATGGTACTTATAATGAAAACTTGTTCACCCGATTGGGATATTCAACGGCATCAGGTACACTTAATAATAACCCGGCATCAAATTTTAATATTTCAGCAACCGGGCAACTATATATTGGATATTCTTCCACAAAGACTGGAACCATAGTTAATAGTGGTGTAATCACCAATGGTGCCACTTCAAGCTCCAATCCCGGAATAACCTTAAAATATGGGTCAATTACAAATACTGGTACAATTATTAATTCGACAGGATCTTATGCCTTATCTTATACGGGTACATCCATAGTAAATAATCCTCCTGCCACAATAACTAATAATGGCGCATTTACAATGGATGGAACATTGACCAATAAAGGTATCTATAATGAAAGGTTTTTGCTTCAAGTTGGATTTAATGCTGATGCTGTAATAGAAAATAATTCAACAGGTATTATT
>CAZNRQ010000224.1:0-5718 GCA_964574845.1 uncultured Bacteroidales bacterium | reverse complement strand
GGGAAAACACTGCCCTAATCTGTTGTTAAAAATATTTGAAGGAGCTGATAAATTGTTTTTCAGCCTGCCATTTTTAAAACGATTTGCTTTCAAAACCGTCGTGGTTTTGCGCGAACCAAAAAAGAAATAACTCACTATGAAACGACTCTTCGACCTTTTTTTTAGTATCAACGGGCTGCTGCTGTTTTTGCCCTTTCTGTTTATTATAGCCGCTATCATCAAACTGAAGGATTGGGGCCCGGTGTTTTACAAAGCACCCCGCGTGGGAATGCATGGTAAATTGTTTCGCATGTTCAAGTTTCGAACCATGGTGGTCAATGCCGATAAGATAGGGGCTTCTTCCACCACTCTTTCGGATAAGCGCATTACAGGCATTGGACGTTTTTTACGCAAATACAAACTCGACGAAATGCCTCAGTTGATCAATGTCTTTATTGGGAACATGAGCATAGTAGGTCCTCGACCCGATGTAAAGTCCTTTACCGATCTCTTTACCGAAGAAGAAAAAGCCATACTCTCGGTTAAGCCCGGCATTACCGATTTTGCCTCTGTATGGAACTCCGATGAAGGCAAGATACTGGAAGGATCAAAAGATCCTGATGCAACCTATAAAGAACTTATTTGGCCGGAGAAGAAGAGGTTGCAGTTAAAATACGTTCAGGAACATTCTTTCTGGGTAGATATTAAAATTGTTTTTTTAACCATGAGAGCGATACTTAGGAAGTAAAATATAAAAAGCGATACAAAATACTTATATTCTGTATCGCCTATAATAACATTGCTTACTCCTTTTAAGCTATTTGCAATATATTAAGTTCACCTTCGGTTTCATCGCTCATATTAGCTGCGTAAGCAAAACGCATGTCATCGGACAATGTGCTAAGATCTATTTGCAGCGATTCGCCCTGTAGTATAACCATTTTAGTAGCAGGGATGGTGGTAATGGTGCTGGTATTGCCAAAGAATATGCATGCTTCGAAATCTCCATTGTTGGTAACTTCCCAAATTTCTTTACCAATGAAATGAAGTTCCAAAAGTTTAATTTCATCAGGCAATAAGAAAACTGTATAACCATCGCTTTTAAGTTTTTTCTTGTCATGACGACGCATGGCTGTAACTGCAAAATAATTATCAACGAGTTCTGGCGTTTCACAATATTTTGCTATCAAAGCCCCTTCAATTCCTAAGAGGGCATTGGTTCCTGAAATCCTTAGTAAATTTTGTTTTTTTGAACAATCCGACAGTGCCTTTTTAGCCTTATTATGTTTCACATTCATAGCCGTCAGATCGGTTAGAAATGTTTCGGCATCAGTTTTTACTGCAGCTAATGCAGCCTCCCCTGTTAATTTTTCTATGAATGTTGAAATACCAGTAATTTTATCTAAAACACTACCTGTTATAAATGGTTTGCGTGCATGAGGCACCAGCAGTTTCGCTTTTACGCTACCTTCTGGATAAACATTCCAAACTTTTACCACCCAATCAGGAGCTTTTGTTTGTATCAAAATTTCGAGTAAATGCCTCATTTCTACCGTAGCTGCCACTTGTGCATCGAAAGCGCTGCGCCATGCAGTAAAACCATGATTCCAGTCCTTAACTACTGTCGTGTACTTAAGAATCAAAGCATCTATGTCTTCATCTCCTGCCTCACCAAGAAGCTTATTGAAAGTATAATTAATCAGATGATTTGCAAGTGACAAATTATTTTTTGTAACATTTGCATGATGATTTTTTCCGAAATAGATTGCCATAAGTGTAAGATTAAAATGGGTTAATATCTGTTAAAGTGCTAAAACAACATTTGGACTATTACATTAATAAACGATAAAAGTAATAAAATAATTTGGTTCTCTTACAAAAAAATGTCGAAAAAAATGAAAAAATAATAAAAAAAATTTTAAAAGACAGAAATACAATGATATAAAATAATAAAAATTTTTATTAATTTAGTAAAAAAAAAGAAAAAAGAATTGATTGAGATATGCACTTATTAAATAAGCCAGTTTAAAAGTAGTTTGAGAAATCCTTTTTTTGTTAAACTTGAAAAAAATGATAGTGAACAATTCGTAATAAACTTTTTTTTAGAAAAAAAAGTAAGTGTAAAAGTTTATTAGCAATATATTTTGAATGAACTGGAAGTGAAAAAATGAAATGACATTTATTTTTAAATTTATTGTAAGTGAAAATCTTCAATGGGATTTTATCTTATTTTTTGCCAGGGTTGATGATTCATGTTAAATTCTGAAAAAAATGGTCGATAATTTCAAAACAAAATAAAATTCAAACATCTTTCATTTATCAGATTGGAACAACAATGATTTTCTAATGGATTTAGTTTATTTTTTTATACTTTTGCACCTTATCAAACGCAATAAATAGTTCTAGTGATGATTTATTGTACTAATTACTAAAGCTAATACGTAAATATGGCATCAGATCAATCCATACAAGCAGAAGCAAATTTTCGCAGAAATTCAGAAAAAGAAGCGGCTGAAGAATATGCCAATATATTCGACAAATCAGCTGATACAACGGCTTCAAAACTTCAGAATTTTATTAAATACGTCAGGCGTCAAGATGTTACCAAACTATTGGCACGCTACGAAATATTTAAGAAAGTACTGCATACCAAAGGCTCGGTGGTTGAATGTGGCGTTTTTAAAGGAGCCGGACTTATGTCGTGGGCGCTGTTTAGCGACATGCTGGAGCCGGTTAATCTCACACGCAGAATTTATGGTTTCGACACTTTCGAAGGCTTCCCCAATGTTTCTGAAAAAGATAAAAACCTGCTCAGAAATCCCGGTACAGGCGACTTGAAAGCTGAGGTTTACGACGAACTGGGAGAACTTATAAATGCATACGATAAAAACCGCTTTTTGGGTCATATCAGCAAGGTAAATCTGGTGAAGGGAGATGTGGCCAAAACCATACCTGAGTTTATTGACAAGAACCAGCATTTGATGGTAAGTTTATTGTTCCTCGATATGGATCTTTACGAACCCACCAAAGTAGCTATAGAATATTTTGTTCCGCGCATGCCCAAAGGTTCTATCATAGCTTTCGACGAACTCGATAATCCTATATGGCCTGGCGAAACCCTCGCGCTGCTCGAAACGCTCGGTATAAATAAACTTGAACTGAAACGTTTGGATTTCGATCCTTATATTTCGTATGCAGAAATTCCCTAATTAGCGATATTTACATGACGACTGCTGAATTAGCAAAAAAAATTCGCATACACGCGGTAAACATGACTCATTTGGGAAAAAGTTCTCATGTGGGAGCCGTCCTGTCCATAGCCGATATTTTGGCGGTATTATACAACGATATATTGCGCGTCCGACCCAATGAACCCAAATGGAGCGACCGCGACCGTTTTATTTTGAGCAAAGGGCATGCCGGTGCGGGTGTTTATGCTGTATTGGCCGAAAAAGGATTTTTTCCGGTAGATTGGTTAAAAACTCATTACCAGAATGGGTCTATGCTCTCAGGGCATGTGTCGCATTTAGGTATTCCGGGGGTTGAACTTTCTACAGGTTCCTTGGGCCATGGATTGTCAGTCGGAGCAGGTTTGGCATTGGCTGCTAAAATGGATAAAAAGGTTTACAGAACATTTGTTTTGATGAGCGATGGCGAATGCGACGAAGGTTCTGTTTGGGAGGCAGTGCTTTTTGCGGCTCACCACCATTTAAATAATTTAGTAGTCATAATTGACTATAATAAAATTCAAAGCCTGGCTCCTGTTAAGGATACCATCAATCTTGAACCTTTTGTAGATAAATGGCAATCATTTGGCTGGGCGGTTCAATCGGTTGATGGGCATAATTGCGAGGCACTGAAAAATGCTTTATTGAATATTACTTTACACCCCTCTAAACCCAATTGTATCATAGCAAATACAACCAAAGGAAAAGGTGTTTCATTTATGGAAAATCAGGTATTGTGGCATTATCGTACACCTCAGGGCGACGAATTCGACAATGCCATAAAAGAGTTGGAGGGCTAAAATAAATGAGAACAGCTTTTTTTCAGGCACTGGAAGACCATGCACAGCCACAAACGGTTTTTATAACAGGCGATTTAGGTTTTGGAGTTATCAATGGATTTCTGAAAAAACATCCCGAAAAATTTGTTAATGCTGGCGTTGCAGAGCAAAATATGGTTGGGTTATCGGCAGGTATGGCTTTGGCCGGAAAAAAGGTGTTTGCTTATTCAATAGCAAATTTTAATACCCTGCGGCCATTAGAGCAAATCAGAAATGATGTTGCCTATCACAAACTCAATGTCACCATTGTTTCTGTGGGTGGTGGTCTTGCATATGGTTCCTTAGGTATTTCGCATCATGCTACCGAAGATTTGGCTATTCTGCGAAGCATTCCGAACCTTACTGTGTTTGCCCCGGGCGACACTATGGAAACTTATGAGATAACCAAACGAATCATCTGTGAAGATATGGGTCCTGTTTATCTCAGGCTGGGCAGAGCAGGCGAAGCTACTTTACATACCGATGATAGTATTAAGCATTTGATTATTGGCAAAGCCTTTCCACTAATTGAAACTCCGGCACGTAAACTAGCGATATTATCAACCGGTGGTATGCTCGAAACAGCCGTAAATGTCAATGAGCAATTAAAACAAATAAATATTCAAAGTTCCGTATTCAGTTATCATACCATCAAACCTTTCGATTCTGAAACAACTCAGCGTATCTTTAAAGAGTATGATTTTGTAGTTTCCATGGAAGAACACAGTATCATTGGGGGTTTCAGTTCGGCCATACTCGAATCATTGGTTGGAAGCAAAGGAATCAAACTTGACAACTATCATCCTTTTGCCTTGCCAGCATCATTCACTTCTAAAGTGGGTGATCAAAATTATTTACGAAATTTGTACAATATTTCCCCTGAAAAAATTCTGGCAGAAATATTAATTAGATTAAAACAAAGCTAAAAAATATTATGAATTATAAAGTCCGTTTTGTAGAACCCGGAAAACTGTATCGCATGCTCAAACCTGAGCTGGATGCTGCCTATTTTGAAGTTATGGAAAAAGGTCAGCTTATCAATCAGGGTCAATTGAGATCATTTGAAGAAAATCTGGCCAAATTTGTAGGCACCAAGTATGCCATTGGCATGAACAGCGGATACGATTCGCTGCAGGTTTCCATGCGTGCTGCAGGGATAGGTGCCGGCGACGAAGTGATTGTTCCGGCTCATACTTTTGTGGCCAGTTGTTCGGCCATTGTCAATGTGGGCGCTACTCCCGTGTTGGTAGATGTTACCAGCGATTTTAATATTGATGTGGATTTGGTGGAAAAAGCCATCTCGCGCCGTACACGCGGTATTATGCCTGTGCATTTGAGCGGATGGATGGCCGACATGCCCCGTATCATGAAGATAGCCGATAAGTATAACCTCGTGGTGATAGAAGATGCTTGCCAGAGCTTAGGATCATCAATCAATGGCATTGGAGCAGGAGCATGGGGATTGACGGGTTGTTTTAGTTTTTATCCTTTCAAAATATTGGGAGGTTACGGCGACGGCGGTGCCATCACTACCAACAGCGAAGAAGTTGCCACCTTTGCCCGCAGGATGAGGTTTAACGGAGAAGACCGTGAGACCGGAGAATATCACGGACACGGGTTTACCTGTTTGCTCGATAACATGCAGGCTGCCTTTCTCGATGTGAAACTGCGTTATATGCGCGAGTGGATTGAAA
>CAZNRQ010000223.1:2639-5719 GCA_964574845.1 uncultured Bacteroidales bacterium | reverse complement strand
AGATAAAATAGAGCTAATTCAAGACATTAGCACTTCCACAGATACAGGCGTAAAAAAATAGTGGGGATCAAGTTAAAATATGAAATCAAAATAATTTTATTTATTCCCCTCCATAGTTAATAAATAAACAAAAAAGGTGTAGAAATGAAAAAAATGTTCAGAGTATCAATGGTTCTGTGCTGCCTACCAAAGAACTGGTAAAGGCCATTAATGAACTTCAGCCCGATCAGTCGCTGGTTTATAAGGAATACATCATTGCCATGCACGTGATTGAGAAAGATCTGGACGATGTCGATAGCATTGATGCACCTATTGTAGAAGATGTGGAGAAGCGTGAAGTGGAAGGCATGCACGAGATCGAATGCGATCTGCCTCACATGAAGATCAATTATCCCTGGGATATTTTTGCAATGAACGGACAAGCTATCGAAGATGATTTCAAGTTGTTGACCTATGGCCGCAAATCGAAAGTTTTGAGCGATTCCAATCGTTTGATAAACGAGGAGAATATCTTTGTAGAATCTGGTGCCAAAGTGGAATGTACCATCATCAATGCCAGCAATGGACCCGTTTATATCGGCAAAGACGCTGAAGTGATGGAAGGTTGTGTAATACGCGGACCTTTTGCTTTGTGCGATCATTCCAGTTTGAAAATGGGTGCCAAAATATACGGACCCACCACCATCGGACCACATTCGAAGGTAGGCGGCGAAGTGAATAATTCTGTAATATTCGGATATACCAACAAGGCTCACGATGGTTTTCTGGGACATTCGGTGTTGGGCGAATGGTGCAATATCGGCGCCGATTCCAACAATTCGAACCTGAAGAACACCTACGACGAAGTGAAGGCATGGAATTATGCTGAGGAGAAATTTATCCTTACCGGTTTGCAGTTTTGCGGCCTCCTCATGGGCGATCATTCCAAGTGCGGCATCAATACCATGTTCAATACAGGGACTGTAGTAGGAGTGAGTGCTAATATAGTGGGTCATGGATTTCAGCGAAACTTTATTCCTTCATTCAGTTGGGGAAGTTCGATGTCGGGCTACACCACTTACGATGTGGACAAAGCCATTGATGTTGCCAAAAGGGTATACGAAAGACGTGGATTGGAATTTACTTCCGTTGAAAAGGACATACTGAAGAACATTTACGAACTGACCTTTTCTTACCGCAAAAAGAACCAGTTGAAGAAATAGTTTCTTCCTTTTTTGTCAAAAAGAAAATCTTGGCATTTTTATTGCCTATGTAGTTAGCTTCTATTGTAAAATAGCTCAAAACTATTATCTTAGAACTGAATTATCCGAATCTGTAAAATTAACTGACATTTTGTCGTAAATAAGATATTCTATGAAATTCTCCTCTGAATGGGAAAAGAACAATAAACTATTAAGTCTGATCGATAACGAAACCGAATTTATTCCTTTATTTACTGCGGAAGATGAAGAACAAATGAACTCGGAGCTTCTGCCGGAAACCCTTCCTATATTGCCCCTGCGTAATACGGTGCTTTTTCCGGGTGTGGTCATACCTATTACGGTGGGCCGCGATAAATCCATCAAACTGATCAAGGAAGCTTACAAAGCCAAACGCCCTATAGGTGTGGTTTCGCAGAAAGATGTGAACATTGAAGAACCTTCTTTCGACGATTTCTATAAAGTAGGTACCGTGGCTCATATCCTGAAGACCCTGCATATGCCCGATGGCACAACTACCATAATCATTCAGGGCAAAAAACGTTTTACTCTTCTGGAACTGGTTACCAGTGATCCATATTTTGTGGCCAGAGTGGGCGAATTTGTTGTTAACGACCCCCGTGCCAAAGACAAAAAGTTTCAGGCGTTAATCGCATCGCTTAAAGACCTGGCCATGCAGATAGCCAAAGAATCGCCTAATATACCATCGGATGCGGCTTTTGCTATAAAGAACATAGAAAGTCCTGCCTTCCTGATCAACTTTATTTCTTCCAACCTGAATATTGATATTGCTGACAAGCAGAAATTGCTGGAAAACTCCAATATCAACGACAGGGCATCTGCTGTGCTGGGACATCTGGTCAAGGAATTGCAGATGATAGAACTGAAGAACCAGATTCAGAACAAAGTTAAGACCGATATCGATAAGCAGCAACGCGACTATATGCTTCAGCAACAAATGAAGCAGATACAGCAGGAACTGGGCGATAATCCGCAGGAACAACTGATCACCGAACTAAAAGAAAAAGCTTCCCATAAAAAATGGTCGCCGGAGATAGAAGAAGTATTTAACCGCGAACTGGGTAAATTCCAAAGAATGAATCCTCATGCTGCTGAATATTCGGTGCAAACCAATTATCTGGAGACTCTGGTAGAACTTCCCTGGAACGAGTTTACCAAAGACAACTTCGATCTGAAAAACGCTCAGAAAGTACTGGATGAAGACCATTTCGGACTCGAGAAAGTAAAGGAAAGGATCATAGAATATCTGGCAGTGCTTAAGATCAAAGGTGATATGAAATCGCCTATATTATGCCTTATAGGCCCTCCGGGGGTGGGTAAAACTTCTCTGGGCAAATCTATCGCCCGTGCCATCGAACGCAAATATGTGCGCATGTCGTTAGGCGGTTTGCGCGACGAATCGGAACTGCGCGGACATCGCAAAACCTATATTGGCGCTATGCCGGGTCGTATCATTCAGAACTTGAAAAAGATCAAATCGGCCAATCCGGTTTTTGTATTAGACGAAATTGATAAGGTAAGCGGCAATAATGTCAGTGGCGATCCTCAGGCCGCACTGCTGGAAGTCTTGGATCCTGAACAGAACACCAGTTTCTACGACAATTTCCTAGAAGTGGATTTCGATCTGTCACGGGTAATGTTCATTGCTACCGCCAACAATATTTCTACTATTTATCCTGCTTTGCGCGACCGCATGGAGATCATCGACCTGAGCGGCTACCTGCTGGAAGAAAATCTGGAAATTGCCAAACGCCATCTTATCCCCAAACAGATCGCCGAGCATGGTCTGAAAATGAAGGACCTTAAATTTTCGGACAAGATACTGGAAAAAACCATTGATGATTATACCCGCGAATCGGG
>CAZNRQ010000223.1:0-2539 GCA_964574845.1 uncultured Bacteroidales bacterium | reverse complement strand
AATTTTCGGACAAGATACTGGAAAAAACCATTGATGATTATACCCGCGAATCGGGCGTAAGAACGCTTGAACGCACCATAGCCAAGATCATTCGCAACCGCATCAAGTATATCGCCATGGGCGAAAAATACGATAAAAGCATTCGCGAAGACGATCTGCCCAAGATTCTTGGGGTTCCCATTTACCAGAAGGACAAAGAAATTCCGACAGATATTGCCGGTGTTGTGACAGGTTTGGCATGGACATCGGTGGGAGGCGAGATACTGTTTATTGAGGTCAGCCTTAGCAAAGGGAAAGGCAATCTCACCCTGACAGGAAACCTGGGCGATGTGATGAAAGAATCGGCAACCATTGCCTATGAATATCTGAAAGCACATTCAGCCGACCTTGATATTGATTCATCAGTGTTTGAGAACTGGAATGTCCACATACATGTTCCGGAAGGCTCAGCTCCCAAAGATGGTCCTTCAGCAGGAATAACCATGTTTACAGCTTTGGCTTCGGCATTTACCCAGCGTAAGCTCAGAAAGAACATAGCCATGACCGGAGAGATCACCCTGCGCGGGAAAGTTATTCCTGTAGGAGGTATCAAAGAAAAGATACTGGCAGCCAAACGCGCCCGCATTACGGATATCATTCTTTCGGTCGAAAACCGCAAAGACATAGAGGAGATAAACAAGAAATACATTGAGGGTCTGAAATTCCATTATGTGAATGAAATGATGGAGGTGACCGATTTTGCCCTGATGAAAGAAAAAGTGAAAAATCCCGTCAAAATTTCCTGAGCATGGACGAAAAAGTGAAACGTTTTATCGGCCTGACCATTGAGATGGCCGTTAAGAATGTGGAAGAGGGTAGAGGCGGACCTTTTGCCGCCCTGGTGGTGAAGAATGACGAGATCATTGGCCGCGGTTGCAATTCGGTGACAACCACCAACGACCCCACGGCTCATGCCGAAGTGAATGCCATTCGCGATGCCTGCAAAAACCTTCATACTTTTCAATTGGAAGGTTGCGAGATATATTGCAGTTGCGAGCCCTGTCCCATGTGCCTGGGAGCCATTTTCTGGGCACGCCCCGCCAAGATATATTTCGCCGCTACCAAAACAGAAGCTTCTGATGCCGGTTTCGACGATTCGTTTATTTACGAGCAAATAGAGATACCCTCAGAGCAGCGTTCTATACCTTTTATCCATCTGGCCGACGAAAAGCTAAATGCTCCTTTCGAAATGTGGATGAAGAAAAACGATAAAATTTCGTATTGATCTCCTGATCTTTCAGGACTTAATTATTATTTCAGAAGTCAAGCAGACAACCTGTCCGTTGAATTTACTATTTCCGTGGACGGTGTTTCTTTATAAAAGCCGTTGGATCGAAAAAGCCTGTGGTATCGGACGAATAGCCGCCTCCCAGTTCCATATCAGCCTTACGTCTTATTTCAAAATGAAGATGGGCATAATAATGTCCGTTGCAGTTTCCGATCTTACCAATTTGGGTTCCTCTTTTGACAAATTGGCCTTTTTTAACCAGTATCTCCTGAAAGTGTGCATAGAGTGACTTCACGTAAACATGTTTCACCGTGTCGAGGCAATGAACCATGCGCACCACATTGCCCCAGCCACCGCCAAAGTCCTGAACGCAGGAAACGTAACCCTCGCTAATGCTATAAACGGGATCGCCCAAATCGGAATTCCCCCCTTTGTTTGAGTTCCAATCGTTGCCCAGATGGGTATTCTGACCATAGGGTTGTGCATCGTAATATCCTTTTGCATCGGGTTTGCCCACCGGATAATCGAAGCCGCTGCTGATATAGGCAGGGTTATATCTGAAAAGCGAATCGTAGACCGAGGCATAGCGCGGGAGATTAACGGAGTTTTGCCCCGAACATCCTGTGATCAATACCAGACAAAGAAAATAGAAGAGGTTTTTCATTATTAATTTTCGGGTGAAGTTATCCCTGCATTTTTCAAAAGTAGCTTTTAATTTTTTCATGATAATTATGCCTACACTTTTCTTCATTTTGATTTAGGATAACGTCTAAAATGCTTACATATTTTTTCAAATAATGAAAAGTGTCTTTTTGAAACAGAAAGTGGCATTTGGCGACAAAAAGTGGGATTTTGAAACAGAAAGCGTCTTTTTGAAACAGAAAGTGACTTTTTGAAATGGAAAGTGTCTTTTTGAAAACGAAAATCGGCATTTGGCTAAAGAAAGTGACTTTTTGAAACAGAAAACGATTTTTTAAAACAGAAAGTGACTTTTAAAAACAAAAAGTGGAAATTGGTGACAGAAAGCGGAATTTAAAAACTAAATGCGGAAATTGGCAACGAAAAGTAGAATTTTGAAACAAAGAGAGGAATTTGGCTACGGAAAGTAGAATTTTGAAACAGAATGCAGATTTATAAATCACAAGGCCGTTTTTCGAAATCTTTGTATACGGTCATTTGAAATTTGACTATTACTTATTTTTAGATTTATTTGATTTTTGCGATTTGAATTTTGGATTTGGCTTAGAAATTTAGCCTTCAAAAGGATGATCT
>CAZNRQ010000222.1:2683-5723 GCA_964574845.1 uncultured Bacteroidales bacterium | reverse complement strand
TTTTCCATGAACTGCCGTCGCCCATTTTGTTTTTCAGTATATCGCGCACACGCAGCAGGGCCCATTGGCGGAAAGCTTCGTTGTGCGTTAGTTTCGGAATCCAGCGGGTATGAGAAACACCTTTAATTTCCACGCGGGTGCCGCCTGTGCAGCTTACGTTCACGTCCTGACGGCCGGCTCCAATGCCTGTGCGGCATTTCCCGGTGCTGCGGTTCAGGAAACGGATGTAGTCGCAGGCTTCCTTCACTTCCTGCGGGTTCACCATGTCGGGATAGGTAACAGTTTCTATCAACGGCATGCCGAGGCGGTCGGTGGTGTAAGTACGCACGTGGCCTATGTCGCTCACTTCGCGGCAGGAATCTTCTTCAATGCTCAGCTGTATAAGCCTTATGGTTTTGTGTTTCAGGGTCAGCTCGCCTTCCACTCCTAAAATAGCGGTACGCTGAAAACCCGTGGGGATGCTACCGTCAAGATACTGTTTACGGGTGATGTGCACCTCGCCCACAATGTTTAGTTTGCTGATGAGCGCAATTTCCAGCGCATATTCCAGTGCTTCTTTGTTGAGTTTGAAAGGGGGAGTATCGTCCACATCGTAGGTGCAGGCGGTTTCGTTCTGAATGCGGTAGACAATGTTCTTGCGGGTTTTGAATTCCATGAGTGCGGTGCCGTCGTATTCGCCCAGCTCGCTCAGGGTGGGGCGCATGTGGCGTATCAGTTCGGCGTCGTAGGCTCCTTTTTTCTGAAACACTCCAGCCGGACAATGGCAAAAAAGTTTCTCTTTGGTTTTCAACTGCTGATGCACTTCCAGGCCCGACATAAACCCGATTCTGTCCCAATCGGCCTGTTTGGCCTGATGCAGCGGAATGTATCCTATGTTGTTTTTCGTTTCTTCGTAGTTGGCTTTTGGATCGAAATTCTCTTTCATAGTAATGTGTGTTTTGTAAGGGCGGTCAAAATTAATATTAAAATTGTTCTATCAAAAAAAAGGGGGATTATTTATTTAAGATTTGAGATTTATGATTTTAGATTTGAGTATTTAGCCATAAGCCACAAGCCATTAGCCAAGGGTTTTGAGTGAGAGTTTTTTATTAGCTCCGCCATTTATGGCGGAGGTTAAGGCAAAACCCTCTGTTGGGCTTTAGCCCACATTGATTTTAGTCGGGGCGCGACTTGGAGTCGCACTCCGACAAGGGAAAA
The DNA here is from genome assembly GCA_964574845.1 of uncultured Bacteroidales bacterium. Taxonomy (GTDB): domain Bacteria; phylum Bacteroidota; class Bacteroidia; order Bacteroidales; family CAIWKO01; genus CAIWKO01. Next base: position 4,526 of record CAZNRQ010000222.1, on the reverse strand, counting down.
AAATAGCCACAAATTCGCAGATTATTTAATATTAAGGAAATTAACACAGAAAGTGCGAAGTTTCAAACTTCGCACAACAGGTGGATTTATGGTTGTTATTATGCATAAGTTGGCAAAAATGGTAAATGGTTATTATTTAGCGATGTAAAGCGAAAAAACAGCCTGTTGGAACGAATTCTGAACGTGTTGAATTGTTTTCTGAACGTGTTAGAATGATTTCCGAACGTGTTGAAATGATTTCTGAACGAGTTAGACGACTTTCTGAACATGTTGGACGGGATTCTGAACAAGTTAGAAGCTATTCTGAAGGAGTGGAATTGTTTTCCGAATGAGTTAGATTGCTTTCTGAACGAGTTGAATTGAATTCCGAATGAGTTGGACATTATTCTGAACAAGATATTAGGCTTTCTGAGGGTGTAAGAATGATTTATTGGTAAATTAATAAATGTCGCAAATGAATAATAATATTGCGCGAACGGAACAGTTCAGATGGCTTCAATGAACTAACATCTAGCCTAATGAAGTTAATAAGTTGTTGAAAACTTATTAAGATAAATATTGCATTCATTTTTGAATTTTTGTACTTTTGAATCAATAATCAAATAATTAATTCGTCATGACAACAGCAAAAATTATTATTACAGGGCGCATTGAGGAAGTCCCCAGTTTTGGGCAATTTACCATTGAATCGTTGAATAATTTTATCGCAGACTTTCTGGCCTATAAACCCAATAAATATTTACCCGCATTTATGACAGAGCTGGAAACCGGGTTGCAGGCTGTGAACCAGATTGTGAATCCGGTGACTTTGACAGCAGAGCTGAAAGTTATTACTTTCAGACTGATGCAAAATGTGGTGGGACTGAGGGTGACGATGAACCTGCTGGAAGGTTATCTGGATGATGCTACAGGATTGACTATTAGTAAGGCTGATTTTGGAATTAAGGATGTGAGAAAGAAGATTTCGTCGGGGGATGTTGAGGGATTGAACAGCAAGTTGGGTACGGTTCTTACTAATATTACGAGCAATATGGCTGCGCTGGAAAATGTTGGTTATACGGCCGCGATGAAAAATGCGCTGGAAGATACCAGGACCAAGATTTTTAAGGATAACGGAGAGCAGAATAAAAAGATGGAAGAGAGATCGGAGCTGGTTAAGAAGAATATTGGTATTATTAATGATTTTCTTATCAAAATTAAAGGGATATGGGCCGATGGGAAAAGGTTGTATAGCATTAATAATAAGGAGAGGGCAAAGCTTTTTTCGAATACGGGTATTCTTAAAAAGATAAGAAATGATGAATTGCACACGATAATTACCGGCGTGGTGTATGATATTGCCGGAAAGCCAGCTGCAGGCGCCAAGATTATGGCCAGGCCGAGTACGGAAGGAAAGAGAGGAAAGACCGTGAAGAGCGGACCCGATGGAGTTTATGAACTGAAGGGACTGAAACCAGTGAATTATAATATACAGGTTACGTTGAAGAGCGGTGGTATTTTTGTGGCTAATGTGGATGCTGTGACAAATAAGACGGTGACGTTGAATTTGAAGGAGGGGATGTAGGTTTAAGATTTTTGATTTAAGATTTAACATTTTAGAATTAAAGGAACTTCCGGGGTTGGGAGAATGACTTCGGGAGTTTTTTTTTTTTGAGGGGAAATTGTCTGAACCCTGCCTACGGCAGGCAGGCTGTGATTAAACTGATTTTAATGATTGAGCTGATTCAGGCAGGAGATTGAAAGGAATAAAGACGACTTAGGCTGGAGCCTAAGCCGAACAGGGAGATGATGCTGGATGCTTTGGAGCCGGAGTAATTATCGAATAATATAATTATACAATAAT
>CAZNRQ010000222.1:0-2673 GCA_964574845.1 uncultured Bacteroidales bacterium | reverse complement strand
TAATTGACTGAGGAAGTTTTTTTTATTGGAAATGTTTTTACATTTGTAGAATTATTAATAATGTATTAAAACTTAGGGAATTCAAATTAAATTGATTCAGTTGCAAATCCACCGCGAGCTACGGGAATTTAATACAATAAAAGGCTTAGTAAAATGAAAAGGATAATTCTGATTTTAATGTTGATTTTTTTATCAGTACATATTTTTTCTCAAAAATTCTATATTAAACCAAATGTAGGCTATAGTATTGAAACTTTTAAAAAGGGAATCATTACTGACTCAATATTTCATATGGTTTATTCAGACACAATTATAACATCTACAAAAGAAACACTAAATAATTTTTCATTAATCAAAGGTTGGAATGCTGGAATTACATTGGGATATAAATTCAATTCAAACATTGGTATTGAAATGGGCATCAGTTATTATTTTGGGAAACCAACATCAATAGAATTTTCAGAGAGGTATAATTTTATAGACAATCCACATAACTTTGTACAAATAGTTGGAACAAATATTTACAAAAGCAAAGTAATTAGTCTTAGTCCTTCTATATTAATTTCTAAACCATTTGGCGATTTTATACCATATATAAAAATAGGCGGTTGTCTAAATTATATTTTACTGAATGAAAATTATAGTGAAAAAGTAACCACTACTTTACCTGGTTACTTCCCTTTTTCTAATATTACAAGTGAACTAAGATATAATAGGTCATTATCAATTGGTTTATTGACTTCTATTGGAATGGATTATCAAGGTAGTAATATATAATCAAATTGGACAAGCTATTTACGACCATGATTTTAATAATAAACAAGATAATTTTGAAAAAACATTTGACATTCAAAATTATAACTCAGGAATATACTACATTATAATTAATGCAGGTTCGAAAATTTTTAGTTGTAAATTTATAAAAATATAAAATCAATGAAAATTTGCATTAGAACGATTTTGATTTTTACAGCATTGAATATTCTTTATTCAATAAATACTTTTAGTCAAAGATGGCAATCGTTGCGAAAAGGGTTGGATTATAGTGTTCAAAGTTTTTATGCGGATAGTGCAACAAATAAATTATACATTGGAGGATATTTTAGAATTGCCGATGATTCGATTATCACGACAGGCATAGCAAGTTGGGACGGAAATAATTTTGCCCCGGTTGGATGTGGTTTTGATTGGAATTGTAGTAATAGTACACCCAGTCCCGGATTTTATCCGGGATTTCCTGTATCAATGGTAAGATTCAATAATGAGATTTATGCTGCAGGTGGATTTATTAAGGCTGATAACAAACCGATTAAATTTCTCGCTAAATGGGATGGCAGTAATTGGGATTCTGTTCGAAGTAACATACAAGCTGCATATAGCATACTAGTAAACAATAATGAATTATACGTTTGTGGTGCTTTTGATGATTATACTGCGACCGTCACAAAATGGGACGGTTCAGCGTGGACAAATCTTCCATTGGTACCTCATTATGATGGCACTGTTTTAGCAATGGCATACTATAAAGGAGAATTATATATTGGAGGACAATGGGATAGTGCAGGATACTCCATGAATATTGCAAGATTTGATGGGGTTAATTGGCATTCTTTAGGAAATGGTATTGTGGGCGGATTTTCTTTTGTCCAAAAAATGATAGTATATCATGGAGATTTATTCGTGGCAGGCGCCTTTTTTAAAAGCGATGGAAATCCGGGAAATAATATTGCCAGATGGGATGGAAATAATTGGCATGATTTAGGTGGCGGGGTGACCGGCATTGGTATAGGTTCAGCTCAAATTCATGATTTGATTATTTTTCATGATAATCTTTATGCCTGTGGTGTATTTAGCTTTGCAGGTGGTATCCCTGCTAAATATATTGCAAAATGGGATGGCAATGAATGGTGTAGTCTTGGAAGTTATTTTGATAACAGAATTTTAGGATTAGGTATTTTTCAAGACATGTTATATATTGGAGGTGCTTTTTGGACAATTGATGGAGATAGTATAAACTCTATAGCAAAATGGACAGGTGGTAGTTATGTGGATACATGTGGGAATATGACAGGAATTGAACCGAATGAGCTTCAAGAAGAATTGATAGCAATTTATCCTAATCCTGCCACCAATACCCTTAGTGTTGATGGATTAGAAGCATACGCCACAAAAGAGGTCTATGATATAAACGGCAAACTATTGCTCAACAAAACACTCAACAGCCAAACAATAGATATCAGCAGTCTTGCAAATGGCTTGTATTTTATAAAACTTACTACAAAGAAAGGAAGTGTGGTGAGGAAGTTTGTGAAGGAATGAATTATATTTTTAAAAACCTGTTAAATAGGCAGAGAGATTGATGGGCGATGTGTCGTTAATTAAGAGGCAGGCTGTTTGCCCCCAGCGCAAGGGATGGTAGCGGATAGCCCGGAAGGACGCCAACCAGAAGATAGCAAGAAGAAAGGATGACGGTGCGAAGTTACAAACTTCGCACAACGGCAGGAAGGCGGCCTGAGGACTATGAGCGAACAGCCCGACCCCCGCAGGGGGATGCGCCCAAAAAATTTTCATGATGACATCAATAATTTTTAATTAAATTTGTCATGTCTCAATACATTTCTGATGCTTAACATGAAAACCATAGCCGTGGTGGTGCCGGCCTATAACGAGGAA
>CAZNRQ010000221.1:0-5726 GCA_964574845.1 uncultured Bacteroidales bacterium | reverse complement strand
CAATGGTAATAGCCATGCTACTTTACCTACCATTACTTATACAAAATGTTAGCAACTGGGCTTCATTCATTTTTACTTTCAGTTTATCATACAATCATTTTTTCTGTTTCAATACGCAACACCTTACCTACGAAGCACAAATATATTTTTTTTTTCTAAGGGAGGGCAATTCTTATGCCCTTTGGGCAAAGTGCGTAGGCAAACATACCGGCTTATTTGCAAATATTGGTAGTTCATCGGCATGTGAAATTTGCAAATGTGCTTGACTGTGTTTATTGACAGTTTTACAAATGGTTTATGTTTTTACGTATTACGCTCTTAAAAAATCAATAGTAACAGTATTGGAAACATAGTTGCATATTTCTTGCTTATGAGTGATAATAATTATTGTTTTTTCGTTTGTTTTAGAAGCTAATCTTGTGAGAAACAGTTTTTCTGTATCAGCATCAAGTGCAGAAGTAGGCTCATCCATCAAGATTAAACCGCCTGGTCGCAAGAAACTTCTGGCAATTGCTATTCTTTGTGCTTGACCTTCGCTTATACCAAGACCGCCTTCTCCAACAACTGTGTCAAGTCCATCAGGGAAATCTTTAAAGACGAATTCTGCTGCTGCAAAATATAAGGCATTTCTCATTTCTTTCTCGCTTGCTTCTATATTACCCAAAAACAAATTATACCGAATGCTTCCACTTATTATACTGTTACTCTGAGGAACATAGATACAGTTACAACGTGTAAGAGAACTTACATCGCAAATCGTATATTTGTCGGCATTGTTGCCATAAAGGGTAATAGTACCGGAAACTGGCGATAGAATTGCAAGTATCATTCTCAATAGAGTGCTTTTGCCTGCCCCTGTTTCGCCAACAATGGCAGAGATACTACCTTGTTTAAAATCATAATTAAAATCCTTGTAAATCCACCGTGAACTTGCTGAATATCTAAAGCTAACTTTTTTAAATTTTACACCAATCGCTCCTTCTAATATTAGCGATGAACCTATTTCTTCTTTTGGCATCCTCTCTATTTCAAGTAGCCTTTCTACTGAAGCAAAAGAAGTTATAAAAGAGGGGTATTGTTCTTTAAACATAATAAAGGGACGTTGTAATTGACCTAATAATTGCATAAATACTATTAATTGAGCATAAGTGAATGTATCATTTTTAATTCCATAAACAGCCCACACGAAAACAGATAGAAAGCCTACAGCAAAACCGATTTCAACAAGTGAACCTGCAGATATGTCAAGATAGATACGTGCCTTTATCTTTTTAAGAAGTATAGTCAGTAAAGATTGTAGTTGATTTTTAACGAAAGCGTTTTGTCCTAACGTACTGATCAACTCGTGATGCTGGAGGTGTTCTTGCATAAATTCATTAACCTTACTGTCGGATGAACGAATTTCTTTTGAAATAGGAATCATTCGTTTTGTATAATGATGACCTATGAATATGGCAATAGGCATAGTAGAGGCTGCAACTACGGTTAAAATCGGTTCTATTGTTAAAAGGTAGCAGCAAGTGGCTATTAGTTGAACAGAAGAATAAATGATTGTAGGGATAGAGTAAGTAACATACTGGGTTACGACTCTCACATCTGTTGTTAACCTATTCATCTCATCACCGGAGTGCATTGACTGTTCATCTGTGATTTTACTGTCAAACAAGCTTGTAAAAATTTTTAAAGAGAGATAGTTCTCTAATTTTGAACTTGTTATTTCACGAAGAAACATTTCACTCTGTTCACAAAATAGCTGCAATAATTTTGTTAATATTAGTAAAAATACCAATAGCCCTATTTTCTGCATAACTTTTATTTCACCATCAATAAGGATTTTAGTGATTGCAACAAAGGCTAATGAAAAAAAAACAGATAAAGTACTTAATAATAGGAGAACAAAAAAATTTCTTTTAAACCCTGCGGAAATTTCCCGTAGCCATTGAAGATGCATGCTTTTCATAACAAAATGATTAATCCACACTATTTAAAACTTCTAATGTCCTGTTTGTGTAATCTTCTACTGAGTGTACAAGTCCTAACTCTAAGGCTTTTTCAGAAGTTATAATGTATCCTTTACACATAAGGCGTTTCCAATATGATTTATTTTTTTTTGTTGATAATTCAAGCAACCTCGCAATTTTGTCAGTATTGGCATTCATTTCCTGAACTTCTCGAATCAATGAAATGGCATCGTAAACACCATTCAATTTTTTTGTAATAGAATGTACATAAAAAGATGATCCGGGCAGACAAACACGTTCGTACCCTGCCAATAATACAATTATCGCTGCTGAATTTACGAAGGACGTATTTACCATCTTCACGCAACAATCCAATGTCTTGATAAGATTAAATAGTTCAATAGCAATATCTACATCTCCCCCAGGTGAGGATATATATATAGTCAAATTCGTACACTTCGGATATTTAGTGTTAGTTTTATCTAACTTATTGAGAAATTTTCGGACACTGTCTGAATTTATGTAATCAGAAAATGTTAAAGTTATGTTTGTGTTATTCATTGATTATTTCGTTTGAAAGCTTCAAATATTTAATAGCGTTAGTAATGGATTCGCAGAGAACATCCGAATCTATTGGCAATGCATTTTGCACAGCCCTGTATACTAACAGCTTAGCAGATGCACAAGCTGCATTTCTTTGAGCTTCGCACATATACTCTAAGTTGATATTGTGTCCAAAATCTCCAGTATGCTGGTAATTCATTGCCATGCAATTTTTGCAGCGCCAGCGAATAGAACACTCCATGCAACTTTTGGGTAAGAGTTCGTGAACAATATTAGCTGCTTCTAAAAGGATTTTCTTCCTCTTTTGCTCACCTTGAACAATTGAAGAAAACATGTGGCATGGAAGGAAGTCCCCATCACAATCATAAGTATGGATATTTGCTTGTGACCAACAAGGCGGATCTAATTCTAACTCAGAGTTTGGAATCCAAAAAGCTTTATGAAAATTAAAATCAAACAAGGAGTCTAATGGTTCTATATGCGGTTTAGAAAGATAATATTCACATAAAATATCCAATTGCTCTTTTAGTATAGAACATGAACGTTCATCCCAAAAAACGCCTTGTGCTAAGTCTCCAATAACTTTAAATCCCTTATCATATAAATATTCCAAGGAAGAAGAAAGGAATTTTACGCTTTCGGGATATATAGTCATTTTTACCGGATTATCAGGCCAGTTCTTTTTAAAAAAATCTAAATCAAGGGTATTAATACCTCGATTAATATAATTCACTTCAGGAATGCCATCAATGCTTAATCCTAAGGTAAATCTTTCTTTGTTGAAAACTAACCAATTTTTCATTTCGGCATTTAACAATGTGCCATTAGTTCTGGCATAAATTTTTAGATCAGGGCGTTTCCCCCAAATCCAATCACAAATTCGAGGTATGAGTGAAAAATTTATCAGAGGTTCTCCTCCCAATAAATCTACACTCATAACATCTTCTGAGTCATCTGATAATTCCTTTTCAAGAATTCTATTGGCTTGTTCCCAAGTCATCTTTTTAGAATTTTTAAACTTCTCATAACAGTACTTACAGTTAAGATTGCATGAGTGGTTGATAAGGAGTAGTATTGTTTTTGAAAATTGTTCCATTTTTGTTAAATAAATGCTGAGGGAGTATAATATATCTCCCTCAGCAAATGGGAAAAATCATTTAGTATTGGCTTTTTGTGGCTTTGCACACGCTAATGCAAGTTCCTCTGCAAGTTCCTTTGCATCCACCGGTGCTGTAGCAATCAGTGCATGAGTTAGAATTCTGTGACTGGTGTTCAGCAATAGGACCGTTCACCTTGCTGTACTCTTCAAGTTTGATTTCCAGCGCCTTTAAAACCTCAAGATTTATTTTCATAAGAAATTCTCCTTAAAATTAGATTGTTATCATTTAGTATTTGTAGTTTGTGGCTTTGCACACGCTAATGCAAGTTCCTTTGCATCCACCGTTGCTGTAGCAATCAGTGCATGAGATAGAATTCTGTGACTGGTGTTCAGCAATAGAACCGTTCACCTTGCTGTACTCTTCAAGTTTGAGTTCCAGCGCCTTTAAAACTTCAAGATTCATTTACATAAGAAATTCTCCTTAAAATTAAATTGTTAATGTATAGTTTATTAATTTTTGCATGCTATTTACCCTGCATGCAGTAGGGATTTAATTTTCAAACACTTAAACCATATAGGGTCTTTGAGCCTTTTCTATATCCAGTTGTCGCAATACGTTATATGCAGTCAGGGCTGCTTGTGCATATTCGGCATCTTCTTTTGTCAGTGAATCAATCATGGCAATTCTTTCAATTTGAAATTCACAGGCTGTAATGGCTTCTGCAAGCACCATAGGACACCAACGTTTATCCCTGTTGGCAAAATCTCCTCTATATTTATAGTTAAATCCGGGGCATGTTGGGCAAAAACTTCGTAAAACACATGTCTTGCAAAAGTCATCAGCCATCAAGCCTTGTTTATCCCATTCTACCGCATCAACTTTTAGTGCTTTATTTTTACCAAGTACAACCTGTGTAAACATGTGGCATCCATATCTGTTCCCATCAATGTCGTAAGTTACCATGTTTAGACCGCTTCCGCACCCTTGCACTTGAACCCTTTTTGTTGGATCTAAATTGAACACATCTACTATTCTGGTTAATCTGTTCATTGGCGATATGTTTGTGTCAGTTAAATATGTATTTTTTAAAATACAAAGCTGTTCTCTATAAAGCAACGCATCTTCAATAGTCCATTCAACGCCCTGCGCCAATGTTGCAAAGATTTCAAATCCTTTTCGTTGTACATCAAGAATACCCTCAGCTAAAAAAGGCAGGGTTTCTTTAGAGATGGTCATCTGAAAATCTTGCATTGGCCATAAATTGCAAAAGAAATCCAAATCAATATTGTATTTCTCAGAACCCCGATTTTTTGACTGCATTTTACTCGTTCCATCATAACTGGCTCCGAGCATAATGCTTTCTTTATGTTCAATTAGCCAGTCTTTAATATCATCGGTTAGCAAAGTTGCATTGGTAGAAGCAAAGCAAATCCATGGGACATTTATTGCATCACCCTCCAACCATTCCACTATTTCTTTTATTAACGGGAAATTCATCAATGGCTCGCCACCCATAAAATCAATCTGCAACTCTTCAAATCTTTCATCTTTATTAACCAAACGAGCTTCTTGGATGATGATTTCTTTTGCCAGTTCAATACTCATATAAGCATCATTTTTGTGGGTTTCATAGCAATAACAACAACATAGGTTGCAGGCATGTGTAACCATTAACATGCACATACGGCGTTTGCCTGATTGTTCTTCTTCCCTTATAGATAGATTTCTTGTTATGTTGCTCATAATGTTATTTTTTTATCGGTAGTTGTTTTCTTTATGCAAAAATATATTGAATATAATTTTTAAATAATCCGTTTTTAGGCTAATGGCGCTATTTGGTCGATATTGGGGGTTAATTGGTTCTGATAGCATCAAACCTCTTAAAACTTGGGCAAAATTAGGAAATGGGGTGTATGCAAATGTGTGCAATGCGTGTGGGCTTCCCAAACTGTCCCGTAGGGCAGAAACGTGTGGGGAATAACAAAATAAATTTCTGTCAAGTTTGCAGTTTCGTTTCATTGTTATGCAGTATTTTGCCTTGTCGCTAACGGTGGCAATATGACCAGTGGCGGATAGCGGGAGACATTCCTGTCAACCGTTA